>JABXGV010000079.1 GCA_016550485.1 archaeon | reverse complement strand
TAGCATCGCATAGATTGAAAGACTGCAGCACAATACAAACCCTAGTCGAGCTTGGGGATTACTAGAACTCACAATTTGAGCATCGCCGCTAAAAGTAAAAGAAGTTTTCTATTCATTGTAAGAACCGGAATAACTAGCTTCCCTTGTTATAATTTTGAGCAAATATGTTCAGCGACCCATAACCCGGTCACTGCAGCAGGGATAATTCCACGACTAAGACCCGCACCGTCTCCTGCAACGTATAACCCTTCAACTGGGGTCTCAAAGTGACGGTCGGTTTCAACTGTCATGGCACTATACTTTACTTCTGGGGCATAAAGAAGAGTAGTCCCAGAGTAGATTCCTGGAATCATCTTGTTCAATGTCTGAAGACCCTCAAGGATGTTGTCAATGAGCCGTTTGGGAAGTGCCATAGAGATATCGCCAGGTGTCACATCTTTTAGAGTTGGCTGAATATTCGCGCTGGCAATTCGCTCATGAGTAGAGCGCCTATGATTCTCTAAATCAGCTAAACGCTGAATAATTGGTTTGCCTCCGCCCAAGAGAGTAACCTGTTGAGCTATGGATTCTGCGTAACGTGTTGTATCTTCTACAGGCTCAGTGAGTTGAACCCGAACCAAGAATGCGAAATTCGTGTTACCAGATTGGATATTAGAGAAGGAGTGCCCATTCACGCATGCGTGAGTTTCGTACTGCTCGCGAACAACAAATCCATTATGATTTACACAAAATGTGCGAACTAAATCGTCATAATTTTGAGTGTGAATAAGTATCTTAGGATCCCTCTGGATAGCGCAGAGGCTCTCCATTAGTGTCGCAGGTACTTCAACACGGACACCCAAGTCGACTGGAGCGTGACGCGTTTGGATACCAAGCTGTCCCATAATATTTGCCAACCACTTCATTCCAGACCGGCCTGGAGCAAGGAGGCATTTATCAAACTCGAAGCGCCCTTTGTTTGTAGTGAGGTAGCCTGGGCTGACGGTTTCCACTTTTACTCCAGACCGTAGTTTCACCTTATTTCTCCGCAGATAATCCATGAGCGCAAGAATTATCGGAGTTGCGTTGTCTGTTCCGATTAATCGCTGCTTTGCAGTAACGAACTTCAACCCAGCTTCTGCAGCTCTTCGCTCCCAGATTCTGAACCGCTCATCGGGGGTAAAAGCTTCCTTCGGTGCACCGAAATTCAAGAATATTCGATCAACCTCTTCGATAAGTTGACGTGCTCTGTCGCGTTCAATCGCATCAAGGGTGACCTGAGGAAAACCGATTTCGATGGAGAGATTTAGAAGCCCTGAAGATAGAAGCCCTGCGCCGCCGAAACCACTAGTCAAATTACAGGGGTTGCACTTTGTGCAGAATGCTGTTTGCTGAGAGGGACATTTACGCTTGTCGGGCATCCTGCCAACATCTAGGACTGTAACTTCTGCTTTACTAGCTAGCTTGTAAGCTGCGAAGAGCCCAGCTGGTCCGCCTCCAACTATTACCACACGCTTCTTCGGCAAATAGTATCAACTCGTTTAGGACCCGTTGAAATATAATCGATTGGGAGCCCCGTTTCCTCTTCAATTTTGGCAATATATGCTTTCGCTTCTGAACAGATTTCATCACCATTAAAGATGGTTTCCCAGCCTTCAAGCTCCACATAAATTGGTTCACAGGATTCCATATCATGGATTGATAAGCTAGTAATATTCGAGCCACGCCAACGATAACCTACGCAAATCATCAAGCGCTCTAGCCCATTGAGGACATCTAATTTGGTGAGTGCCAGAGATGTTAAACCATTTACCATACGTGCATAGCGAATCATATTGAGGTCCAACCATCCGCATCTTCGGGGACGCCCAGTGACCGTACCAAATTCTCGTCCTATGTCACGTAGATGGAAACCCACATCATCGTCAAGTTCTGTTGGAAAAGGTCCTTCTCCGACACGCGTTGTGTATGCCTTACAGACGCCCAACACTTTGTCAATTCTTGTAGGACCAACCCCCGCACCCACACAAGCCCCTCCAGCAATCGGGTTAGAAGAAGTCACAAAGGGATATGTTCCATGATCGATGTCTAGAAATGTTGCCTGAGCACCTTCGAATAGGACATTCTGCTTTTCTTCTAAAGCCCTATTGATAATTTCACTAACATTACCTACATAGCTCTGAAGGTCCACGCCCCAACGAGAACACTGCTTGAGAATCTCCTTTACATCCAGCCGATGATCAACTTGTAAAACATGTTGAAGGATTCGATTGACCAGTTTGACATTCAATCTCACTCGTTCTTTGTAAGTGTTGTTGACGAGGTCGTACACGCGAATTCCTCGTCGTGCTACTTTATCGGTGTAGGTAGGACCAATACCGCGTTTAGTTGTACCAATCTTTCCTTTTCCTCGAACCTTATCCCAGCTTCCATCAAGAATTGGGTGATATGGTAGAATAACATGGGCCTTTCCGCTCACAACAAGATTCACATCGACCCCATTTGATGTGAGATCATTGATTTCCTTTAATAGAACCTCAGGATCTATAACAACTCCCGACCCGATAAGCACTCTACATCCGTAGAAAACTCCCGAGGGGACAAGTCGAAGTTTGAACACCTTTTCGCCTAGGACAATAGTATGTCCAGCGTTGGTGCCGCCTTGATACCGGATTACAAAATCTGCATCTTTTGAGCAGTAGTCAACTATCTTGCCCTTTCCTTCATCACCCCATTGAGTACCAACAATTATCACAGCCGGCATGAACAATCAACCCTACTGTCAGGAATATCAGAGGAAGCATTCAGTAAGACTAGAGCGGTAGTTCTCATATAGCTTTGAATTCTTTTAGTTTCTTCGTCCAATAACGACAGACTGCTTCTGTGGCTCGTACAGCTCGACCGATATACTTTGATGAGTCCTCAAATAGCTGCTTCTGTTCACTTGGAAGACTTCTGAAACATCTTCTAAATGCATCATTTGAAAGAAGTGCTTCTTTAAACAAGACTCGGTCCTGGCGAGCTTGCCAAGCGATTTGCTTGATAACCTCGTGTGCATTAGCAACTCCACTTCGAGCTAAGAGAATATAAGCAGGTTCTGCGAGTTCAAAGGTTGCGTTTGCTTGAAAGTTTGTATGCATACGCTGTGAATCTACCTCTAATTTCTGAAGCATAAAGGAACAGCGTCGAACAGAGTAGAGAAAGGAGTTGAGGAGCTCAGCTAAAAGGTACCGATTGGCTGCAGAGTCTGTTAGGTCTCGCTGATGCTCTGATATCAAGTTCAGATAACTAGTGATGAGGCGAGGAAGTGAAGCCTTGTAGTGGGAAATGATGTTTTCCCAACCAATAGGATTACGTTTCTGAGGCATTGTCGATGAGCCGACTTGGCGTTCAGTGGTTCCTTCAAAGACCTCGGCGATTTCACTGCGCTGAAGTTGACGAAAGTCATTAGCGAGATCAGCTAGGGTGCCAAAAAAGAGAAGGAGTTGACTATAATAATTTGCCAACTCTTCCTGGTTTGTAATCTGACTTGGCGCATTAATCTGTGTCAGATTCAG
>JABXGV010000078.1 GCA_016550485.1 archaeon | reverse complement strand
TACAGGAATTGAAATTGGAGGAAACGTTACATTCAGCGTCTCACTTCCTCCAAGTCCGTTTGATTTATCATTCAACCTGTCTCTGGTGAATGAAGATATTGGATTCACCACCACGATAGGCGCACTCTTTGATGAAATCCTGACTGATTCTGGGGATCTGTCAATCATTCCTTGTGATACGCGCGAGGTAGTAGTTGAATCAGTCAACAGCCGCAGTGCAGTAGTTGGGGTATACCTCGGTGCGGATTTTACGCTTGCAACACTCAGTGGTGAAGAGCAACCTATTGAGTTGATGATAGATGGTGTTCGGACTGCTGAGGCTGCAGCAGCATTAGCAGCTGTTGGTGACGCCCTCTCTGAGGCAATTGCCCAGTTTCTAGGAAGAGAGACTGAGGTTAGCATAGACATCACCTATGTCTATGGAGAGGAGGGGATGTCAATGATTGAAATCATGGGACCCGCGCTCATTGGCTTTATAGCGGTGTTCTTTGGTTTCCTTATACCTGGCATCTTCTTCTTACGAGAGAGGCAGCAAGGCACACTTGAGAGAATGCAATGTACTCCATTAACAGACCTCGAGATCATCCTAGGTTATTCAATTGCGTTCATTGGAGTACTCCTAGCTCAGACAGCAGTAATTAGTTGTGTTGTGCTTTACATCTCTCCGCGACTGCTTTCATCAATCCTAACATTAATCCCACTAGTTATTCTGTTAGCAATGGGATCTGTCACTCTCTCAATTGCCATTTCGTATCGGATGAGGAATGAACTTCAGGTCATACAACTTATGCTTGTATTTATCCTCCCGCAGATGTTCTTATCGGGACTCCTATTCCCCCTAAGTCAATTACCGATATTCATTGCATGGATTCCCTACATCTTTCCACTAACATATTATGTGGAAGCATCCAGAGCCATTGCGTTCTATAATGCCACAATCCTGGATGAGATTATACCAGTGATAATAATGGTGCTGTATTGTATACTTGGTATCGCTGCATCGGTGGTCAAACGTTCAGAAAAGTGAATTAAAAGGAATTACCAACGAATAATCTCACAGCACCAAAGAACCCAACAGCTTCCGAGCAGCAAGCCTCGGCAACAAAACAAGCCTCGCCACCAAGCGCATCTGCCTCTACGAAACCGGCAGAGTATCCGTAGGCTGGGGAATAACGACTAGAACTAAAGACGACGCCATCCGCTGGGCACTCCTCGCATCACCCGCCTCAGGATGAAAACCGAGATGCCCAGCATTGGCTCAAAGCAAACAGGGACGATACTCAACGCGTACTAAACGAATTACGTAAAGAAGGACTAGAGCCAGCCCTCCACCTAGACTAACTCCGGACACCAGATTGCTCAATAATCTCTTTCACAATCTGTTCAAAGCCAATCGCCATAATGTGACCGTTTTGACTGTAAGGAAAGTCAATCCCAGTAAGCCAAGCTGAGCGGCTTAAAACTCAACCATCTCTCCTGTCTCTGCATCCCGACCATTCGGCATCAAGGTAATAGGAGGATCATTCCCCGTTGAGACAATGTATTGTTTCCTTTTACACTCCTCGTACAACGGTCCTTTACAGTATAGCCCAATGAGCCTTCTGACCGTACCCGGCGCTACCTCAACATACCTTTCATGGAATGCACAGACGGCAAGCTTCTCACATTCAGTCACACTCATCCACCTTTAGTCCGTTCTAATGCTAGTCCAATTTCCACTCGTGTATTAAAAACTTCTTCACCAACGCGGGAAGGACCCAACGAATAGCCCAGCGCTAACAGCGAAGACACCACCCGCATCAGAAAGCAGCCACAACAGGAAGGACTAAAACCCACACTCCCAATCGACTAACGCACACCAGACTCCGCGATGATCTCCTTCACGATCTCCTCAAAGCCAATCGCCATAATATGACAACCCGCCGCTTGTGTCGTTTTTCTGATTTCTTTCACTAGTGATCCAAAATACTGGACATTGAGGAGATACGTCTTTTCTTTTCGGGTTGGTTTGTCTTCAATCTTTGATAACTTTTCCATCTGTTCCAACAGGGCGTCAGGTACTGTCATCCCAGGAACGAAATCGGTCACCCACTTTGCGATCTTGTAGCTACGAAGAGGGCAGAGGCCGATGAGGGTGGGGATTTTGATGTGTTTGATGTGGTTCATGAAGTCTTGGGCTTCTTGGATGGTGTAGATGACTTGGGTTTGGACGAATTCGGCGCCGATGGCTTGTTTGCGTTCGAGTTTGAGGATTTCGGGTTCGATGGGGATGGCGCCGGGGTTGGCGGCGACGCCGACGTGGAATTTGGGTGGGTTGTGGATGTCGTTGTCTTTGAGGTCTTTGCCTTCGTCGGTGATTTTGCGGATGAGGTGGGTGAGGCTGGCGGAGTCGAGGTCGAAGACGGGTTTGGCTTCGGGGGTGTCGCCGAGGCTGGGGTGGTCGCCGGTCAGGGAGAGGATGTTTTTGATGCCCATGGCGCCGGCGGCGAGGAGGTCGCCGAAGAGGGCGAGGCGGTTGCGGTCGCGGCAGGTCATCTGGCAGACGGCTTCAAGCCCAACTTCCTGTTGGATGATGTAGCTGGGTCCGAGGCTGTTCATGTAGGCGAAGCTTTGGGGGATGTCGGTGACGTTGGCGGCGACGACGTGGCCGACGAGTTTGTGGGCGCCTTCGAGGACTTCGTCCATGGAGCCGATTTTTTCGGGTTCGATTTCGCCGGTGAAGGTGAACTTGCCGGCGTTGAGGCTCTTCATTAAGTCGCTGTAGGCGGGTCGTTGGGGGCTCATTACAGTTCCACCTTCCGTGGGGATTGGGCGATGCGCCAGTCGCGTGGGGGTCGGTACTTGGTGAAGAGGTCCAGCCGCCCTTGGGCTTTGAGGCGCTGGTAGATGAGATACCAGGCGCAGTCGTTCTTGTAGTCGCCGACTTCGCATTTGCCGTCGCGCATGCCGCCGCAGGGACCGTTGGCGAGGGCTTTGGGGCAGCGGGTCATGGGGCAGATGCCGCCCGTTTCGTTGAGGAGGCAGTCGCCGCAGCCTCTGCAGTATTCGAAGTAGTGACCTAGTTCTCGGTCTTTGCCCCCCATCCCGAAGGTGTCCACGGCGGTCAGGACTTGGATATCGGGAAAGACATCGACAAGAGTTTGGGGTCCTACTCCGCAGGCCAGGGACAATAACAGGTCTGTATTTTCGAGCTGTGGGCGGAGGGTGGTCGCTACTAGTTGGCGGTCGCATTGCCGCAGCACAAGGGTATGCCGCACCTCAACCGGTTTCCCTTGCAGCTTTCGTGCCATACGGATGAGTGTCGCTAGGGTTTCTGCTTGTTTGACTCCACCGACTTGGTAGATGCCACTGCAGCCGTCACAACCGATTACAAGGATGTTTTCGAAGGCATCGGTGAGCTGCAGGATTTCTTCAAGGGGTTTTTGCTTCGGGATAATCATATTCTGTCACCGAGTACGTAGGCACTGAGATGGGATATTACTTGAGGGTATATACATTTGCCTAATTCAAACTCCTGTAGCGTGTGAGCGGGCTTCCGAAGGTTGGCAAAGGTTCTAATAGCCTCTTCTTTACCATCTTCTCGCTAGCACGGAGCTCTGGCACGCTTTCAGCAGATATCTGGGTTAGAGAGGCTGGGATAATGGCGACACGATTTTTTGTCTGGGTTTACTCGAACGGAGGGGACCTCCGAGAATTGGCAGACTATTTTCGTAGTGTGATTCGAGAAATCGCTGAAGAACTGAAGGTGGAAATCTGGGGCGACATGTCTGTACTCCCTAACCATCACCTCCTGGTTCGGTGTATCATACCAACAACCGATGAACCTGCGGCTTGGAGGCATGTCAGGATTTTCGCTTCAAGGATTCAGACACGCCTTAAACGGGACACCCAAATTCATATCATCAAATAGTGTTAGTGCAGAACCGTAGGAGAAGGGTCTATTATCATTCAGAGTTGTCTTGAAGAAATGATCGAATAAGATGTTCGATTCCAAATCGCTCTTTGGTTTGAGGCAGGTACCATGGCTCTGGGAAGTTAAGGATGTCCTTGATTTGTGTTAGGGTCTTGCCTTCTTCTCCGAGTTTCTGGATTTGTTGCTGAAGGTCTGTAAGAAAATCAATACGCGTTTGAATGTGTTCCTCTGGCTCTCTGATTGGGCCGCGATGTCCATCGAAGAGGACTTTGGGTTTCAGGGCGATGATTTGTGCCATTCGTGTAATCATTTTTGGGAGGTTTTCTTCTGGCATAGCCATTCGTTTTCGTGAAGGCAGGGGCACTGCGTCAGCGGAGAACAGCCAGCCTTGACGCGGTTCCCAGAAACCGAACATCTCCTTCATATGCCCGGACAGGTCAATCACCTCGAAGCTGAAATCCCCTACGTCAATCTCGTCGGGTATAGGCACCACATCGGTAAGTGGTACGGGTTGACCCCACACAAAGGCAAAGAACTGAGGGAGCTTGGGAGGTTCTTGCAGGATCTGAGTTGTGATAGGTCCTGCAAAGATTCTGGCCCTTGGGAGAAATGCTGGACATCCACCATAGTGGTCTTCGTGACCATGGCTCACAAACACGCGCTTGATTCTAGGTGTACCGGTGTAGGCACAGAGTTCGTCGTAGGCATTCATGCACCCTGCATCAAACAGGGCATCACCTAGTTGGTAGGCGTACGCCCACATGATAGCAGCATCACCCATTTTCGTCGCGGTTTTGATGCAGGTTACTGTGTCGTCGAAGACCTCTACGTCAAACATCGGAGCCAATCACTTGCATCGCTAGGGCACACCCCACCTTAAACCCTCTTCTCACACAAGAACCCACCAAGCCCCCGATTCAGCGCAACACTACAGCAGACGCTTATTGAGTCTGTGAAGGCGTCAAGGTTAGTTCAATACTCGCGTAGAGCCCTCTTTCTCTTGCCTTTTTTCAAACTAAAGATACGCTCTCCTGTCCGGTCTTTCAAGTACCGTTGGCTCGTCACAGAGCGTTCAGAAAAAAAGTGGAGGATTTGTAATAATTAGTCGCCTAACATCGTAACGATTACTGCGACTCTTACCTCTGTCGACGCAACATACACACGATAATAATGATGACGGCGATGACGATTGATATTATCACGATTGCCATACCTAATATTAAAGGATTCAGCAGAGGGGACCAAGCAGTAGTACCTTGCGTAGGAACCACCCCATCTGTATTAGGTGTTGTTCTCCTTAAAAGCGTGAATAGTGTGGGGTCACTCGATGAGAGGTGGGTGTGGTCTGGGCTGTTTCTTCGGGGCGGGGTGTCATTGGAAACTTTTTAACGTTGTAAGTTTAATATGCGTTATCGGCTTGGTTCGGGCGATGGGCTAGCCACGATGAGGTCGGTGGCAGCGGTGGACTTGATTGATAAGCGTATCATTCTCGAGTTGAATACTAACTGCCGCATGTCCTATCAGACATTAGCGAATAAGCTCGGGCTTACCGTGAACGCGATCAAGAAGCGTCTCGATAGGCTCATCGAGTCCGGGGTTATTCTTCGGTTCAGCATCTATCTCAGTCTCGCCATGCTAGATGCCGAGATTGCCCTCGCCATCCTCACAAATAATCGACCTATTGACAGCGATGACTTCTTGGATGAGCTGGGGGCAAATCCTATGGTGTACACAGCTAGCTACCTTTCCGACGGCGCCGCTCTGCTATTCGCTGAATATCAGGGGGCGAGTGGGCTTGCTGAACTGGGGCGGTTCTTACGCCAGGTGGACGGAGTTACTGATGTCGAGATGCACACGTTAATCGTAGAAAAGGGGAGCAAACGGGACTTCTCACAGATGGACTTGAAGGTGCTCTACTGTCTCAAGGAAGATGCGCGGATGCCTATCGCAGAGATTGCACGGAGAACCCGACTCACACCCAAACGCGTCAGGCGCATCATAAGGAGCTTTCTTGGCGAGGGTGGCTCCATTCCCGAGTTTTCTATCCAACAACAATCCATTGGCGATCTACGAACTCGGCAGGCCAGTATCCATTTTCGCGTTGTGTGGAATCTTAATGCGGGTGGAGGGCTAGCCTTCATTGTACGAATTAAATGGGACGAAGCCGGGAAGCTTGGAGAAATCGTCGAGTGGCTTAAAACCGAGTTCCCGCTGGAATTCTGGTATGCCTACGCTACTGCTAGAGAACCCCTCGTGTTCTGCGTGTTCATCGTTGAACATATGCGTGAGGCCACTCACATCGTGAAGAAAGCCCATCAAGCCCCCTACGTGGAATCGGCGACTCCCATCTTTGGGTTCCCCTCCAAGAGCTACCCCAGTCTTCGGGACCTCCGGCTACAAGAGCTGCTGGAAGGTATACACCTGTAATCTTCTTCCAAGATTGTCGTTGATTTTAGCTGGTTATTCAAAACAGATTGCCTACTGCTTGGAACTAAATCCTTAGTAAGATAGGAATACCCTGGATTCCATGACTGGTAGGATATTGCTGGAAGCGTTCTTTGACCTTGTCCGTCACACCGTAACCGTCCACACCTTTCTCCAGCAATCCCTACTCTTCGAGCCGGTAGAGCATCCGCGACAGGGTTTCCGAATGCATGCCCAACCGCCGCTTCAGTCCTTCGAAGGTAAACCGTGCGAGGCTCTCAGCCCCAATCAAATGCAGTACACTAGCATCCCGATCGCCTAGCACGTCTTCGAGTACATCCTGTCCATCTAAATCCATAAGACCACTTCTCCAATGTACACAACAGAGGTACTCTGATTTGAACCTTCTAGATTACCTCTCATGCTCTGAACTTTGAAGGCCACCGAAGCCCCGTTTTAAGCGGTTTCAGAGCAAAAACTAGGTTCTTGACCGTTTTTTTGCACTCGGTGATTCAAAAAACGGCAGAATCGCTGTTTATTGAGCCGTTTCTTGCACTAACAAGCTAAGTTGGATTGATATAACCCCCCAGAGTGCTTTGCGGTGTTATCGACGACAACACAGCCCGGCGAACGAATGCTCCTGCTGAGCGTTAATCTGCCGGGTCAATCTAGTAATTACTTTTGCCTGCATCCGTAAAACCTCTGTAAAGAGAGATATTACAGAACCGCTAGGACTGCTAGAGGACGCCGCGAGGTGTCCTCTAGCATCTTAGTATTGCGAAATGGGCGGCAAACAGTATTGTCTTACGAAATCTAGCAAGCTCTAGCCTCTGTTTAGAGCCGTTTCAGAGCAGAAACTAGGTCCAGACCGTTTTTTGCACTCAGAGATTCAAATTCTGGACAAAAAGACGTTTTCTGAGCCGGTTATTGCACTTTCTAGCTAAGGCGTATTCATATCTCGCCTTGGGGTAGGTTAGCGTGACTACCAAACCCGGTGGTCAGGTGAAGAAAAAAATGGCTAAAACCAAAAGATATGATCTGGAAAGAGATTTGCTGAAAGGGAAGATGTTCCGCTACGATCGGGCTTCCACCGGGGAACGAGCAACCCTTCAGGGCGCTAACCCCAAACCAACTCCGAACCGGCGCTTTGCGTTCGGGTTTAAGACAAGCCGCAAAGAACGCTATTAAGCTGACCTCCAGAGGTGCTTGAGGGCTCCGTAGTGAGGCTCGAGCACCCTAGACGGGGATGGCAAAAGGCAGTCGGTAGCGGATTAGTTCCCCACCCGGGTCTTCTGATGGTCCTTCCTTCGCCACCAACCACCCAACCTCGGCGAACCGATCCCTGGGGGTCATTCGCTTGCGAAGGAGGTGTGCTCAGAAGGCCCGGCTCCTTTTTTTCTCGACTAATATCCACTAGAAAGGCTTCTCCATCGACTCGTTGGTATGAGAAAGAGCTCTGACGAATGGTTTATAATCTAAACTCTTGCTTAAACCTCTGTGTGAATTGGCGCAGCCAATCTACTATTTTTTTCCTGGTAATTTCTAAGCGACAGATTTTTTCGATGTCGACTACTCCCCACCCAGTTGCGGTATCTCTGCCTCGCTCTGCTTTGTGTGGTGTAGCTGGTGGAAGATCATCTGGGTCCTCAGGCCATTCCTCAGGCCATTCGGTTCTTTGTCCAAAACTTTTGCCTTCTGTTATGTCTCGAGCGGTCTCCTTAAGGATACGCTTAACTACTGCAGTTACGGCGGATCCGTAAACACCATTATCACCATAGATGCTGGGTTCTTGTGTTTCAAACTCGGCTAAAAT
>JABXGV010000077.1 GCA_016550485.1 archaeon | reverse complement strand
TTTCAATGTAGAGGCTAATCGTATTAACATCTTTGTAGGAAAAGAACCTCTACTACAGGCCTGCGTTACTGCTTGCCTTCGTCTGGGAATCGTACCTCAAGTGACACGGAATCGTCACATTCACAATGTGCAAATCACCGCTGACTTTGCTCCATTACTGAAGTATACAAAGCGAGTGCAAGGAAACTCGCAGGACCGCTTGTATAGCCATCGGCTGTTTTCTGTACGTGCATTGTTCGCTGACATCGTTGACCAAGTCAACTACATGGGGCGAGTCCGCGAAGGCATCAAACGAAATATTCTCTTTGGGGTAGATAAGATTGAGCGCGATTTACTACAACTTTGTCCTGCGCAGGCAAGAAGTGAATTAGAGGCTTTACTGAATTCAGACTTGCAAATGTACCGTATACGTCAAGTAGGCGGGTTGGAAACCTCAACCGTCTACAATTTCGAGGTAGACGCAATAAACGAGCTAGATAAGAACTTCATAGTGTTTACAGAGCAGTACACCCCTGTAATCGTAAGCAACTCACACGCTGCTGTTGTAGCTAGAGGCTGGGGGAAGCCCTGTGTAGCGGGGTGCGAAGTAATTGAAATCGATCTCGATTTACGTCAGTTAACGGTAAATGGTCGAGTAGTCGCAGAGGGGTCTAAAATCTCCATTGACGGTACAACTGGTGACGTATTCGCTGGTGAAATCGCCACAGTCGAGCCTAAATTTGAAGAAGAACACGACCTAGTAACATTGCTTGGGTGGGCTGATGAGACACGACAACTGGGTGTATGGACCAACGCAGACACCCCCGAGGACGCCGAACGCGCTCGCACCTTCGGAGCCGAGGGAATAGGTCTCTGCCGCACTGAACATATGTTCTTCGAAGAAAAGCGACGCCCAATAGTCGTCAAAATGATCATGTCTGAGGACCAAGACACGCGTTTAGAACTACTAAACCAGCTGCTACCCTTCCAACGCAGTGACTTTGAAGCAATTTTCAGAAAGATGGCTGGTCTTCCAGTTATTATCCGGCTCATTGATCCTCCGATGCATGAGTTTCTACCTCCCCTCGAAGAATTACTCGAAACGATTAGCGAACTAGAGCTAGAACTCAAGAACACGCCTTCATCTACTAAGGCAAAGAAGCTGAAAACTGCTCTAAAGGAGCAAAAACGTGTCCTTAGGGTAGTACGGAGCCTGTGGGAGGTCAACCCCATGATGGGGCTGCGGGGATGTCGCGCTGGCATCATGTACCAAGGTTTAACTGAAATGCAGACCCGTGCCATCTTCGAAGCAGCCTGTAACGTTGCCAAAGAAGGCGTCGATACATACCCTGAGGTAATGATTCCTCTCGTTAGTCACGTCAACGAACTGAAACTAGAACGAACCAAACTGGAGAAGGTAGCAAAGGAAGTAATGGCTGAAAAGGGTGTAGAGCTGGATTACAAATTTGGAACTATGATCGAGATTCCCAGAGCAGCAATTACCGCAGATAAAATCGCAGAATACGCCGACTTCTTTTCCTTTGGCACAAACGACTTGACACAAATGACCTATGGCGTCAGTCGCGATGACGCTGAAGGGAAGTTTCTCCGTCAGTACGTGGGTCTTGGCATTCTTGAGGCCAACCCCTTCGAAATACTGGATAGAGAGGGAGTTGGTGTTTTGATGAAAATGGCTGTAGAGAAGGGTAGAGCAGCTAAGCCGAGCTTGGAAGTGGGTGGCTGCGGTGAACACTTCGGAGAACCAAACTCAATCGAGTTCTCGCACCTAATAGGCTTGAACTATGTCAGCTGTTCTCCTTTCCGGGTTCCTATAGCACGTCTAGCCGCAGCTCAGGCCGCTCTGAAACACGAGTATGGACGTCAGAACTAGTCTATGCAGCTAGTTTTAGGAGCTATCCGAACTAGCTCAGCTGAAAGAGGTAAAGGTGCTCAAGAAGCCCGAGTTTACCTCTTCCGAGTATTTCTAGCTGGAATTTTGAGCGACTTATCATTTGTATAAATTCATGGAGAGGGGCAATCGAACTGAAGAGGATTTGTACAATTCCCTCCGGTGCTAGGTATACTCGTGCTTCAGTGAGAAAACGGTTAATTACTTCGAGGTGAGGTCCAGCATACCACGCTTGGGCCAATAGTCCTCTAGGGGTTCCTGAAAAGTAAGGGGGGTTGAATAAAATGACATCAAACTGATGTCCTTGCACAGGCGTGAACAAATCCCCCTCTATTACTTCAACGGAGTCCTCCGCATTATTTAGACGCATTGTTGCCTTGGCACATTTCACGGCGAAAGGATTGATGTCGGTGGCAACAACGCGTGTTGTGTAACGTGCAGCAGATGCCGCAATAGCACCAGTTCCTGTGCCTAGCTCTAGTACCTTGGCGTCTCGTGGGATAATCATGTTTCGAATGAAGAACGCAGTCGTTCTGCCTATCACAGGATTGAAAACATTCGGGCAAATCTGTATTCGAATTCCTTCTAGCACTGACACGTGTCGGCGGAGTCGACGATGAAGGATTTCCAATGCCCATGCAATGATTCTAGCCAAAGGTTTTACGCGAGGCATAACCGACTTCAACTCTCATTAGAAGGGACCATTTCATGCCGCAAGGTTTTAAGGTTTGGACTCTAAAGAAAGAGTTGAATAAGAATGAGTTTACTTGAAGGGTTCGACTTCATTGCTGAAGAGAAAGATATGGCTAAGAAAATTGAAGAACTTGCGAACGTTGTGGAACGCGTCGCAACAATCTTCCTAAATGGTGTTGGCTCTTTGGAGGAGCAGATACGAGGGCTGAGTGAACAGCTGAGTAGCCTGGATAGCCGCTTAAGTAAGGCTGAAACCCAAGTAGAAACTGTTCTCAGAATGGGTGCAGGTCGCCCTGCTGCCGCTAAGGGTCCTACTGGACCAACACCTCCACCAGACTCTGCGGGACCAAGTCCTACTCACACAACAGGTCCTCGGACAGCCCCCACGCTCACTGAGGTCGAACAAAAGACACCGCCCTCGCCAATGGGTGGACAGATGAGTGTTCAAGCTGAAATGCGGGGTGAACTCAAGAGTTTCCTCGCTCGTCGCCGGGCTGCCCTTGAATCACGGATGGCTGAAGAGGACCAGGAAGGCTAGACGGCAGGATCGGGTAGCACCGCTGCTAATTAGTGGTCAGAGAAGTCGGTAAGTCGGCTTTGTCTTTTCCTAGCTGGTGGAACCTGTCCAGTTTTTTCGTCAAGAAGGGATTTGAGCGTAGCCATGTCCTGCTCCATGACAGGTATCAATCTTCTAGTATACAATCCTGCAGCAGGGTGATAGATAACATAGTACTTCTGTCCCTCCCGATCAAACTGCTTGCCGTGTGCTGATGACATTCTCACACGGGTGTCGAGCATTGTTTCAGCGGGCACGCGGCCTGCAAGGCACAGAACTTTAGGCTTTAACAGAAGTAGCTGGCGCTGCAAGAAAGGAGAACACATTTCTCGTTCGCTGGGGGTTGGCGGGCGGTTATCTGGGGGTCGACACTTTACGGTATTGGTGATAAAGACAGTTGATCGGTCGATACCTGCTCCTTTCAGCAGCTCTGTGAGTAATTTACCAGCCGC
>JABXGV010000076.1 GCA_016550485.1 archaeon | reverse complement strand
GGAGTACCAGAGCCGGAAAGTAAAGTAGGTGAAAAACACCAGACCCAGTACTAGAGGGGTCAACGCCATGATTGTCCGTTTTTCCATCGTAGTTCCCATTCTAGCTTTATTGTTCCGTGCTCTTGACAGTATTAAAAGCGTAACGTAAACTACGAGGGAAACCGTAGTTATCAGAATAAATAAAGGAGAGAAGCAAAGGTGTGAAGGTGGTTATACCTTGACCGATGATTCGAGTAGCGACGAAGGGGTTTTGATTATTCCCTTATCGAGCACCAAGATCAAGGCAATCGCCCAAGCCCTTTCAAATGAAACCGCTGTGAACATGCTTCAGGTGCTCGCAGACAAGCCGATGTCAGCCCAAGAGTTATCCGACCATCTCGGTCTTCCGTTGACGACCGTCAAGTACAACATCGATCAATTATTAGCGGCTGAACTCATCAAAGTCGAGTATGTGCGATTAAGCCAGAAGATGCGCGAGATGAAATATTACGCTGCCGTGAAACGGGCGCTGATTTTTGCCCCTGAGAAGGATGAGAAGACGGCGATTGGCCTACTGAAGAAGCTCTTTCCCTCCTTTATCGCGGTACTACTCTCCATTCCTGTTGGCTTACTGCTTCGTGAATTAATCATCCAGTTTCTTGCAGACCCCCACGAAATCACCATCAACCCACTGAACCTGACCTTCTACACCTTTGTTGCCGGTGTCCTTTTCGCCGTGTTGATACTGCTCTTCTTCACATGCTTGTGTGAGGTCTGTAAAAAGAGCGATTAAGTTTGGGACTACATAGGTAGTTGACCCATTTGTTGTTTCAACATCTGGAGTTTGCGGTCTAATTCTTGTTGCATCGCGGTGATGCTGAGAACGATGGTGCCGTCGACGCTCGGTTTTTGGGCGAGCATGGAAGCGTCTTGTTCGAGGCGGGTCGCGACCTGTACCATGTTGGCGAGGCGCTGGATCATCGACTTCATCAAAATGTTGCTGTCACTGATGACGACCCGACCATTCCGGAAGATGCTGCTGACATCAAAGGCGTGGAAGCTCAGCGCCTGGTGCTGGTATTGGGTGATGACCTCTTTGGTGTAGGATTGGAGGAAGAGGGAGCTGAGCCGCTCGAGGGCGTTCTGGATTTCGAACTCGTCGTGGTCCTGGGAGGTGATGAGGGCGAAGAGGAGGTCTTCGTAGAGGAGGAGGGCAACCTTGACATCACTTACTATGAGGCGATCTAGGGCACCTGCCTGTTTGAGTGCCAGCACGACGGTCATGGCTAGCTGGGCGAAAATGGAGGCGTCTAGCCCCATGAAGGGGAGTTTGCTGGCATCTCCTACAACCTGGTGATAGAGGGGGATCTCGCTTTGTCGGTGGATAATCAACACGTCATAGATCATTCGGTTCAGACCTCCTTATTGTAGGGAAGTATTCGGTTTCCCCATTATCAAGTTTCTGCTGATGGGAGAAGCTTAGTCGTCCGGGAAGATTGCGTCTTCTTCTGGGGAGAAGAATTTCTCCCTGCATTCGGGGCTACAAAAGTAGTAGGTGACGTGGATGTGTTTGAAGTGGGAGGTTTCACCCGGCAGGCGCCTATCTATTCGAGTCCGGTAGATTAGATCTTCTTTGAGTTCTTGGATGAGCTTGTCGCACACGGGACACCAGAACCTTGGCATCTCCGTGGTAAGGAAATAGTTCATGCATTTAGGGCTACAGAAGTAGTAGATAATACGGATGCTTTGATGTTGCTCCAGCACTGACTGGCGGCGAGTCTTAGTGACCTGATAGGTGAGTTCCCTGGGAACTTGATCGGCATCAAGATCCTTTCCGCAGGATTCACATTTAAGCATCAATCAACATCCCGCATTTTTCTGTTGGGAGCCTGTGTATTGGTAAGTATTTGATTCTTCTTCTCAGACAGCGCGCTATCACGTATTGATAGATTTACAGAGTGACTGGGCTGTGAGGGTGGGGTCGCAGGCTAGCTTGGAATACAGTGAGCCCCAGTCAGTGTCAAGGCGGAGGATGCTACTGATGATTCCATCGAGTCTCCTGCGGAGTTGGGGTGTCGCATACTCTCTCGGAAGAGGTTTCAGTGGTTGCTTCTCGATTTCCTGGTAAACCTTGAGGAGGGTGGCCACTTGTGGCTTGGTAAGTATTGTGAAATCAAAGACAGAGAGGTTTCTGAGGTGGCGCTTCTTGATTTTGATCCACGGTCCGCGAGTGACTTCAGCGTGTGAGAGGAGAAGGAGAAGTCCAGGTGTGGAGTTGAACCAGAGCGCTAGGAGTTGGCTGACGTGGTTAGGTGCAAGGTGTGACCGGTCCTGGAGCTTGATCGCCTTTGTTCGGAGGGTCCACCAGACGTTGGACAGGACTGGTTCTGATGTGACTGTGGCAAGAACCCGCACGGTGGCTAGCCAAGCCCGTTCCACGACCAAGAGGGAGGCGCTGCCCTTCTGCCAGAGGCGGGTGGCTGCCTCTGGTTTTCGCGATGTCAGTATAGCGTTTGGCTGCTGGGAGATGGTACGGATTTGCTTTGTTTTGTGGTTCCAGAGAGCAGGATAGCTTTGGCGAAGCCGATCTGTTTGGGATTCGTGTTCTTGGAAGCTTCGCCTGAAGGTATCATGGATTTGCCGAACATCTGGTCCTATGCCACTCACGAAGCTGGCGAGTGGCGCTAAAGGAAGCTTGTGGATAGCACTAGCACCAGGGAGGTGAAGGGCGTCTGTTCGTAGAAGCGTGGTGGTGCGGTTCAGTTGTCCTTGGGCGAAGAGCTGGTAGAAGCCGAAGGTTGGCTCCGTGAGGTGTAGGGTATAGGCTTCGCCTACTTGCTTGCCTGATAATATGAGAGGGAAGAGCGGGACATCAATATCGTCTAGCTGGTGGTGGGTGGCGTGGCTGCGCAGGTTGAGTAATTGGGAACCAAGATGGCGGGCTTCTTGTTCAGTACGAGGTTTGCGCCAGAGATTAGCAAAGATGGTGTAGGTTCTCGGTGCATCTAAGGTGGTCAGAGCCCGCTTCTGTGCCACCAGGAGTATCTCGCTGAGACTGGTGTTCTCGCTGAAGTTCCAGGCGTCAGGTCCTTCAAAACTCGCTATCACGGCTTCGATGTGGTACTTGCCTATCAGGAGGGTACGGATTTTTTGCCAGGCTACGCCACTCAGAAGGGTCTTGGGGAGAACCATGGCCAGGCATCCTTCTGTTGCAAGGTAAAGATCTGCCAAGGCGATAAAGGCTGCAGACAATCCCGCCTGACCGATTCCGGTGAGACCCAATCCGTGAAGCAGACGACGAAGCCTGTCTTGAAGCGCCCTTCTAGCCTCGGGGGAGAAATCACCGAATTGGAGATTGCCCCCGACGCTTCGAGTGAAGGGAGGATTCATAATAGCAATGTGAAAGGTGGGGACTTCAAGACGGATTGGAGGTTTATCTATAG
>JABXGV010000009.1 GCA_016550485.1 archaeon | reverse complement strand
TCGACGACTTCCGCGTCATCAGGGTCATAGTTGGAGAGGATGATGACGGTATACCCTATCTGGGGATACCTCACAAAGAACGCTGCCACCCCCGGTGCCCCGCCTGCTAGGGCGATGACACGAGGTGTACTCTCCTCTTTTGCCCCGACGGGTCGAAGGACCTTGCCTGAGGACTCTGGGCTCAATAAGTGGTTGTTCTGGACGGCTAGGTCAAAGCGAAGCAGGTCATCTACGGTCGAGTATCCTCCACCAGCTGGGCTGCCCTTGCTTCCGATTAGGAAGACGTTATTTCGACGTGGAGCATTCACTGCAGTGCGGGGGCCATTTACTGCCCAGGGATCCTGTCTTGTGTACCCTGTTGCCATCTTGTGGACCGGCATGTCGAGTTCGTAGTGGTCAGAGTCCATCATCCCGGCAGGTGTGTAGATGTGTTCGCGGATGTAGTCATAGTAGCTCTGCCCGGTAATGGCTTCGATGATTTTGCCAAGCACCACGTAGCAGTTGTTGCTGTATTCGCGGCGCTCACCTGGCTCGAAGAGGAGGGGCTCCTCGATGAAGAGGCGGACGAAGTCGTCTACCGTTCGCAGGGTGCCGATGGCGGCTCGAAATCGCTCATTCCAGTAGTGCCCCAGCCCGGCGGTGAAGGTCAGGAGATGACGGATGGTGACCTTGGTGGCGATGGCGGGTGGGAACTCTGCGAGAAACTTGCCCACAAGATCCTCGTAGGTTAGCTTGCCTTGCTCTGCGAGTTGTAGGATAGCGAGCTTGGTGAAAATCTTATTTATGGAACCGATGTTGAACTTTGTGTCGAGGGTGTTTGGCACGCTGAAGCGCTTACAGGCTAGACCATAGGCCTTTCTGAATATTGGTGTGTTATTCTTGGCGATGAGGACTACGCCGGAGAATTTGTCTTCGGCGACGAGGCCTTGAATGAATCGGTCTAGCTCTTCGGTGTTGAGGGTTTCCGTCATAGTATCCACATCATCGTATTATTTCGATAATATCGAAATGTTATTGCGTAGTCGAATTTAAAAGCCTTTCCGTCCAATACCTACACCATAGCAAACACCCTCGAGCCGTGACCATGATGCGACTAATGGAATTACTCGCCGACCCCGTGAGGTCTCGAATCTATTTTGAAGTGATGCGCCAAGGAGAGATAACCGCCCAAGAGCTGATGGCGCATGTTGACGTCAATCGCAGCACCCTCACCCACCACCTCACCAAGCTAGTGGCGGCAAAGGCACTGCGGGTTCGAGTACAAGAGCTTGGCAGACCAGTCAAATACTACAGGCTCAACGAGGAGATCCAAGAAGAAGTCGTCATCGGCAAGGAAACAGGCTCCGTCGAAGCCCTGAAGCAACGCATCGCCTTCCTCGAATCCGCCGTCGCCCACCTCCAGATGATCACCAACCTCGCCCGCGAAGCCGCTCTCCAACGCAGAAGCGAGCTAGAAGAAACCACGCGGAGCGAGAAGACCGCTGAAAGAACCCCTCGAAGAAGAACACAACGCCAGGTTTGCTTCACCTTTCTGTTGCTCAGCGACAAAGAGGTCCTCATCTGGAACCAAGAATACAACCAATTCCTTAAAACCGTCAACGAGAAACTCCAAGGAACCCGAAGAAAAACCCAAAAGACGAAACAACCTAAACATGTAGCCTTCGCAGGCCTACTCCCCCTCAGTAACTAGATAAAGAGAGGGAGAGCTAACTTGGCAGTAGAGCACTTATTCTTCGTCGGAGGAGAAGGATAGCAAGGGGAAAGGTGAAGGAAACTCCAACGAAGAGTAGGAGGCTCTTCCAGAATATGTGCCAGTGAAGCTGCGCTTCAAAATCAGGAATCCCTGATGCAAGGATGGAGAGCGGCTGTGCCCAGTCCGAACCAACCAGGTAATGCTTCAGGATTTTTGTGCGCCCAAAGAACTCAGCATCAAGAGCATAACTTACAGAGGCATTCACCATCGCTAGTCCAGAAACTCTCCAAGACAACGTGTCAATGAGTTGTGGCGTCTGCCACACAGAGCCTATTCGTCTACAGGAATACATTCCCCCTCCATTTTGATGATGTTCTTTCCACATTAGGTGGAGGTTGTCTTCTGAGTCAACATCAAATCTCAGGTATGGCTCATCATCCACATCAGAAGAAACTATCGTGATTGGGCTAAGTGAATTCTCAAACAATGATAGGTAGGCAATGTAATAAGGATAATCTCCAGTTGCACCACCGTACATATGAGTAGCCAAGTGGATTGTACCTGCTGAATCAACAGCTGCTTTAAAATCGTGTAGCTGCTCTCTGCCGAATGAGAAAGATGTAGCATTTGACCACGAGGCGTCGTCGAAAACTCTATAGTAAAGAGAATAATTATATGACCATAAAGCATACAACTGTCCCTCTTCACCCTCGAGCAGCTGGAAATCCCAAGGAACCTTTTGGTCGTTACTGGAGTAGGCTAACACCGACAATCCAGAGGAATGATCCAAAGAGCTGCAATGTAGATTCCAATTAGGGGTATGAAGTTCTTCATCTATTTCAACCCAAATCACGAAAAGGCTCCCATTCTGGAGGTACTGAAATTTGTAGTCGCACCGTACAGGAGTGAAGGAAAAGTATGTGG
>JABXGV010000075.1 GCA_016550485.1 archaeon | reverse complement strand
AGGACGGCTCCAAGACGCGCAAAAGATTGTTGCAATGTATGAAAGCACGAGGTTGTCCCGTGTAAGCGTCGAGGATCTTTCTCTTGTACGCCGTATTCTTGAACTGGGTCAAGACCCCTCCCTTTCACCCAATCAGATTCGTTTGAGAATCTATGAAGAATTCGGTATTACACTAGATTACTCGACCATCGTTAATGTGATTGAAAAAGGCGAAGAGCGATTGAAAATCGATTACTATATTGTCCACCTATATTTCCGCCTCCTTGAACTTCAACAACAGTTTCCTACTGATACTTATTACAGGCTAGCATGTAAAGCCTGCAAGGACACAGGAGTCACCAAAAGTCCCTCTACACTGAGACAATGGTTAAAAGGAGTAGTTCCTAAAGATGCCAGACGAGCACTCTCCGATGGCTACCTCGTCAGCGAAGAAATCCTACAAGCCTACCCCCACCTCCGTCAATACCTACCCAAAGAGTAATGGTGGGGCTTTTACGTCCTAATGTCGAAGTTGCAATTTCGAACCTAGTTCCTCTCGCTTTATTAGGTTCCTTGGTGTGTTTTTCGTAGCGTGCATCAACCTTTTTAACACCATCCGGCAATGAGAGGGAGTACGGTGAAATTTGATGTCCAAGCGAGTTGCCATTGTTGGTGTGGGCCAAAGTGTCTTTGGCAAACGAACGGATTCCTCTATTCGCGATCTAACCTTTGAGGCTTTCAGAGAGGCAATGGGGGAGACTGAGAATCTTGAAACCAAGGATATTGGTGCCTCGTTGGTTGCTACGGCTGCGGGCTATGACAAGCAACGGTCACCCGCCGCTGTGATTGCAGAATACCTAGGGTTGAATCCGCAACCGACCTTTCTCACCGAAGCGGCTTGTGCCTCGAGTACCGTGGCGCTACGCACCGCGTGGGCATTTGTCAAGTCAGGACTCCACGACGTGGTAGCAGTTATTGGATACCAGAAGATGACCGATATGACATCTGAGGCCATTCAGGAAGTGATGGGTCGAGCAGGCGATGTCATGTTCGAGTCACCCTTCGGGACCAGCATGCCCGCGTATTACGCTATGTTTGCAAGGGCGCACATGGCTGAATATGGGACCACGGAAGAGGATTTGGGTCTGGTATCAGTGAAGAATCACTACTATAGCCAATTCAACCCTAAGGCGATGTTTCAGAAGGAGTTCACGTTAGAGAAGGTGCTGAGCACTCGGGTCATTGCTAGCCCCTTGAAGAGCCTCGATTGCTGCGCCAACGCTGACGGTGCTTCCTGTATCATTGTAGCCAGTGAGAAGCGAGCCAAGACCCTCACCGATCAGCCAGTCTGGATTGCTGGGTTGGGACTCGGATCGACTCCGATGTCACTCGCTAGTCGCTCGCCACCCTTTACTGGTTTTGAGAGCGCGGTGGAGGCAGGGAGGCAGGCATACGCCATGGCAGGTGTCACTACTAATGATATTGATGTGGCGGAAGTCCATGACTGCTTCACCATCGCTGAACTTCTCGCGTATGGTGACCTTGGCTTCTGTAAGCGTAAGGATAGTGCCAAGTTCATCCGTGACAGGGAAACCTACCTTGAGGGACGGATACCTGTAAACACCGATGGGGGACTCCTCTCGAAGGGACATCCCGTTGGGGCTACCGGTGGTTCACAGATTCGGACACTCGTCCATCAGCTTCGTGGTCAAGGCGGAAAAGTGCAGGTAGAGGGCGCGAAAACCGCCCTTGGTCATAACGTTGGTGGAATTGGCATGTACTGTGCCGTCACGATTCTCCAAGCATAGGCAGATGAAGGTGAATGAAATGGGTTACGAATTATTTGGAAATGTAAGCTATGTGGCGCAGACTAAAATCGGCGAGTTTGTAGAGCACCTAAAACGTGGCCAACTGATGGGAACCAAATGTGAGAAGTGTCAAACGGTCTACTTTCCACCACGCGCCGACTGCCCTAAATGTCTTGTTGACAAGATGGAATGGGTTAAAGTCAATGGCGACGCTATACTGGTCACGTTCACTGAAGTGAACTTCGCGCCAACCGGGTTTGAAGCACCCTACATCCTCGCATTGGGAAGGCTAAATAGTGGGCAGCAAGTATTTGCCAGGATGGCGAAGGATATTCCCTTTGACAAACTCAAAGTAGGAATGAAGGTCAAGCTGGCCCCAATCAGCCTAAGAGATGACAGGGTAGCCTATGAGTTTAATTTGCCGTAGGTGCCTAGCGGAAGGCTGAAACCACTTCCTTCGCAAAGAGGGCAAGCGTGTCCTTGAGTATCTTGGGGTGCACGAAGAAATTCACGACCATGTGCTGCACACCAGCCCTTTGGTATTCCTTGATGCCCTTGATTACATCATCGGGCGCGCCGAAGAAGACTGGCGCTTTGTCGAGCACCTCGTCTGGTAGCTGCTTGGCGAGTTCGAGAAGGCGCCCCGTGACATCGGCATTCATTACAAGATGCCAGGTCATGTCGAACTCCTCGGTGATGTCCTTGTAGCCCAGTCGATGCAAAATGCGGGGTCGTGTGAGGAAGTAGATTTTAGCGCCCAGCCCGATGCTTTTTCTTGCTGTCTCGTAGTCCTCAGCTACCACGGTGAAGACGAAGGCAGCGGGTTCAATAGCGTTTGGGTCCCGACCCGCCCGTTTTGCGTGTCCCTGTATGATTTTCAGTTTT
>JABXGV010000074.1 GCA_016550485.1 archaeon | reverse complement strand
CGTAATAATTCTAGGTCATCAATTGTTCCATAGCTCTGGATTGATGACTATCAGCCCATCAAAATATATTCTTGAATTGTTGGAAAAAAAGGAAATAAATACCTAATCTTGAATAGTATGAAGAGTCGCGCGCGACCGGGTGCCGCATCCCTCATTTTTCGTGTGGCGTTATATAAAATCATTAGCGCGTGCTATTCTTAACGCGTTTAGACGATCTCATCGAAAGAGTTACAACACTACAAAACACCTTTCGCAAGTTGCGACTTGATAACGGATATACGCGCAAGAGCGTTCATGGATCCTTTTTTATTTAGTTTCCCTTTGTTCTATAGGGAAATAATTAATGGTTGAGGAAGACCGTTCAGAAGAGAGGAAGGAGTCTCTGCACGCGCAGTCCGAGAGACATGCCATTTATACTATCATTGACGCGGTCTTCGGTCTTTCCCTTGGTCTTGGCGCGTTCTCTCTAACAGATTTACCACTGCTGAGTACGCATGATTTATTGATAGCAATAGGGTTTTTTGGTTTTTCATATTTCATAATTTTCATGTCGTGGATGACTATACGTCGATACTTTGTAGGCCATATCGTTTACGGATCAATTAATGGGATTCTATCCTTCACGGGTTTCTTCATCGCCATTACGCCTATACCGATTCGCATCATATTGATGCAACTTCTGGAACCCACCTCCTCAGACATCCTCGAAGGCGCATTAATGCTTTACCCCATCTGTTTAAGCGCGATAACCATTACGGTCGGAATACTGAGTTTCGCGTTCTTCAAGCAGAGTGGTAAAACCGCACCATGGAGCGATTTGGTACATCTAGTAACGGAGGGAGTCGGTTCATTTGTGATGGGCCTCGTATTCCTGATCTCAGCATTAATACCCTATGACCAGTCAATTCAAGACGTGCTGGGGTCAATATTGCACCTCCAGCCTGAAATCGCAAACTTCCCGTTTAAAGTTGGATTCTGGTTTATCGGCGGTATTTTTCTGACCATACCAGCAGTTCTTGTAACTCGACTTGTACTTTCGAGAAGAAAAAGGTTGTAAAGCTAGCTAGCGCGCACTGGTGGTAACGCGTGCGCTAAAAAAGGATACTGTTTTATTTTCTCACGATCTTTCCAAGCGTTGTCATAACCAGCGTCATAAAGTTTACTTAGCGTAATAATAAGGTCTAAATGATACCTAGGTACTTTACTGATACTCTCAGCTAATACTATATCCTTAATCCTTACATCATAAACTTCAGGATTTTTTTAAAGGTATTCAAAGATTGTATAAATATTATTCAATGTAACCGATATGGCTTTCTCTCTCAATTCCATAGTTCTAATAATAAAGAAGAGAATAAATAAAAATTCTGTGAGCTAGCTAGTTTCTTAGAGCGCGCGCGCTACCTTCGATAACGTATTCTGTAGTTAAGCTTCCCAAATGATTCGTTTCGGTCCATCTCTGTGACTTTTAGTTCCCTGGGTGCCAAACCAGGAGGGGACACCGAACGGTAGATCTCTACGTGGGATATCCATGTAGTCACTTGGTTTCCACTCAAGAGTGTATGGAGTTGGATCTGGCGTTACCCCAATTTCAGGCTTAATGATCTGCAATAGAATAGGAAGTTCTTGATTCCAATTGTTTAATACGAGTTTCGTTTTAGCAGAAGGATGTACCAAATTTGACACATGTAAGTTGGATGGATGCGGCCAGTGTTGCACGGCATGCCGGGCACCAGCTCCTATCGTCAGTACGGCTTCAATGGGATTTTCGGACAGGATTTTATCACACAGGGTGTTCCGGTAGTCCATGACCAGGGGATCAGTTGAAATAGCCTCCATCTCATGATCGAATTGCCCATAGATGCTGTAGAGAAAGGCATTGACTATAACGTACGAATAGGTTATGCCCAATTTCCGTAACAGTCCTTGAAGGCGTTGGCCTGATCTACCGACAAAGGCGCGTCTAGATAGGGCTTCATCTGTTGATGGGTCTTGGCCCACGATTAGTATTCGAGCAGCACCATCCAACCGACCCCGGTAGAATATCGGTCCAAACTCCCATCGGAACTTATCCGGCCACTTGGATGTGTAGTCCGGTGCAGAATCGAACACTTTAACCCACTCCAAGGGCGGGCCTGGGTCAAAGTTCGGTTGGTTGGTGGCAGCCAAGACAGCTTTTGCGCCATGAAAGTACCTATTTTCTGCCAGATCTTTGACGGTTTTAACGTTGATCGCGTCATCGAGTTTTGCGGCATCTCCGTCACTGATACCTCGAATGCTTGACACGGGAGATGACAGTATCGACTCCACTGTTTTAGCCCAATATTGCTTCACGACGATTTTCTTAAAAGATGAACCCAAGTTGGTCACACGATGATGAACGTGGTATCGAGGTTCCTATGTTATGCAAAGCTTATGCAGAACCTCCTACATTGATTAGATTCTCTCTGTATATAAAAGGATTAAGTCAGCGCGTACGCACTTGTTATCTCGAGAGATGCCACCACGGGGGGTCGTGAGGGTCGCTTTCGCGTAGTATTGCCGGATCTCCTCATCGCGGCTAATTACGAGCGTCATCATGCGGCGTCATCCTCGTCGCAAACACTTGCGTGTGTGATGCGATCTTGAAGTGTTTGGAGATTCGCCGTTAGTTGCGCTAGCTCCGCTTGCGTGTCCACGGCGGCCACCAGGTTCATCGCGTCCAAGGGGCAGGGGGATATCGCTGACCATCACGGCAGCGTGTTCGCCGCTCCACACCTGAATCAGCGCATCAAAGGCCGCCTGCAGCCGTGGATCCCGCAGCTTCGGACGAAACCGCCGAGACAACCGCCGAGACAACCGCCGAGACAACCGCTGAACCTCCGCCAGGAAGAGCCGTCGAAAACTCGGCGTCAGCCGTCCCACCTACACCATCCTCTGACCCATCTATCCCCACGCCTGCTCTTAAGCCGCCATGGAGGGAGAGGGGGAGGGGGATTGCTTACGCCGGCGGTCGTGTGTGGATTGTAAATGTGT
>JABXGV010000073.1 GCA_016550485.1 archaeon | reverse complement strand
GGTCTCACGGTCTTCAGTTCACCTATCTTCGTCCCCCACCTCCTTACCATTTCAAATATTCTAACCAGTTGTTGGAACAGAAGGCCATCAAACTCTATGGGGGTTGAATCAGAATCAAGCAGAAAGGGTTTAGTGAATCGAATAATTGAGAAGAGGTCAAAATACATGGAAAGCAATCGCTTAATTTGGTGAGCGTCTTGAGATTTATACGCTGTAACTAGTGTTTGATTAAATGATCGATAGGCGTCGGAGCGGTACTTCTCCGAGAATTCCCTGAATAGAACTTCCAGGTTTTTCAGACGCTTACACTCAAGTTCCCTAGCACTTTCAAGCAGAGGCGCAATACATGGCGTAAGCTCCTCAGTTTGATCAACTAGTATAGATAAATCCGTAATCGCATCGGAAACAACCCAGTGTAGGTAGTCGAGGCTAAAATCCTGTTTCTCAATGAATGGCAACAAACTTGTTTTTTGGAAGATCACTTCGTCTCGGGTCGCCTTAGAAAGCCTCAAATTGCTACTAATACGGTCTAAATGGTCCATCCATCGTTGAAACTGGTTCACGTAACCTGAGAGCCCTCTACTAACATTTTCAAGGTGCTGCAACCAATCAGTTTCCATAAGCTTGATGTCGCCCAGCTCGAAGTATATTCTGTACCATGCATCCATTTCAGCGTATGCAACTCCCATTCCAATGCTAAAGATTCGCTGGACAAATTTCCGTACTGACATGAAATAGTCCGCCACCATCTGTATTTCTCTAGGCATTAAGATCAATACAGACCCCCCAAGACAGGAATTATTCGCTGGGCGTGCTCAGTCTCTGGCTATAGTACTGGAGGACTAATCGGGCGAGTAAAGAGAAGGTCTGGGAGACGTTTTGACCCGTTTTCGAACTAGTCTCAGCAAAGCCGGCCCTGTGTTGGAAAGCGTATTGACGACCGACATCATAACTAATCGCGGCCGGGAGGTCAGCTTTGCAACCTACCACGATTATCGGGATGTTTCCACAATACTGGATGATTTGGTTTCGCCAGTAGTCCAACCGCTTAAAAGACTCGGTGTCAGACTTGTCGTAGCAAATTAGCGCACCCTTCGAACCCACAAAATAGTGCTGGCGAATATAGCCGAATTGTTCCTGACCGCCAGTATCCCAGATTACCAGACGAACGGTCTTGTCCTCTGTGTTAACATCCTTCACGAAGAAGTTCACTCCAATCGTCATGAGATATGACAGACTGAAGATGCCTTTCGTGAAGCGTACAATAAGGCTAGTCTTACCTACTTCGCCGTCACCTACGACGACCACTTTCACGCGGTGAATCATATCCGGTACTGTATAGGAAGATGTGTTAGTGCTATTCATAGTAGATGCATCACCAATAAATCATTGAGTTGATAGGTCTTCAGCCGCTGATGCTCCAATTGAATCATCGGAACAATGTGTTGAAAGAACATGGATTGGTAATGTTCCGGTGAATGAACCTGTTTGGCAAGAACGACGAGGGACCTTAAAATCTTGTTCAGTCGCTTCAACATGAACTCATACTCCAGAGAGGAGACCCCAAGCTCTTCGTAATTCACAATACCCGGGAGGACCATTAAGAGAGAATCAGCTGAATTCGTAGAGAGCGGGTTATCCTGCAATACTTGCGTGATATAACTCCAGTAACTCCTGCGTGTTTGCTCGTCTAAACATTTCATAATAATCGTGCTAAAAAAGAGCGAATAGATCTCCAGTACATCCTGCACCTTAACTTCAATGAGATTCTTTTCAGCCTTTTCCCAGTGATCCACAAAGGTATCTACGATAGTTGCTATCCTTTTTTCAGTCTGTTCCTCAAGCACAAGTGCTGAGACAGTGGACTCTGTGAGAACAGGTCTATAATGTTCTAGGAAGTATTTACTCAGGTAGTCGAGATATGCGTAATATTTAGCGGTGCTCTTAGAGAGGCCGGTGGTCAAGATGAAGAGCAGCTGACTTTCCTTATCCAATTTGAAGAAGAAGCGAGAATTCTCTAGCGCTATAAGATTAACCTGTTCAGAGGTAAGGTTCAGCGCCATCATTTCAAGGCTCGTCATCAAAGAAGATAACAGCATTGGATCATACTCAGTTTCCCACCACGTCCGACTAAAGATGTGCTTCCCACTCTTCCACCCTGCAATGTAGAAGCCACGAATTCCATCTTCTTTTGATATCATTTCCTCCATACTCCATTACTACTCCTTATCAATATACACTCAGTTTCCGTGCATATCAGTCTTCAACCTCCTTGGGACTATTGAACACCACTCTCAACAGCTACCATCATTTCTCGACACGAAACCCAGCAGCCGCTACGAGTCGTTCATCCCTCCTTCTGTTTCGCTTTGATCTGGTTCATGGGCTGAGGCTCTAGAGGGGGTTTTCAGTTGTGCCACCTGATCGAGGGGGGACACCTTAGGATGGCGCACCAAGTATCCCGCCGTGATGGCCTGAAGAACCAGGTCGTAGGCGTTTTCCTCGCGCGCTCCCCTCCGCGTTAGCTCCTGCACCAACTCGTAGAGATTGATGTTCTGATCGGCAAATCGTTGCTGGCACACCCGCACTAGCTTCCTGAATTTACGGGGTGTGGAGGAATCAAACGCGCTAACGTAGGGAGCTAATAGCTGTAAATCATAACAGGCTTCCAAGGCTTCGATAAGGTGTTTGGGAAGCCCATATTCCACAGGCTCCTCTTCACCTGCCTCGAGGAGGTTATCGAACTCGTTGTTGATGATGATGCTGTATTTCTTGAGCTTCTCGAGCAGCGATGGACTTGGAGGCAGCAGGGTAACAAGCCCACAGAGGGTGTTTCTGGTCGGACTGATGTGGACGACATCAGAAATCGGGAACACCTGAAGGAGTTCCTCTTCTCGCAAGGCGACCTGTTGGCGGAAGTGCCGTATCGCCGAGATGAACCCCGCAACCAGTTCGCTCGGAACATCTTCCCGCATCTGCGTCGATAGGATCGGGAGCCCGGTCGCCTGATGAATCACCAAGACTGACAAGATGTTTCGCGCATCCACGAAGCGCTGGCGCACTGCCAGCTTCTTTAACAGAATAGCCCTCTGTCGCTTCCGAATCTGCCGACCGGAAATGTACAAGGTGAACAGGAGCAAGATAATGAGTATCACGGTGGCTGAGATTTGGGCTGTGCGAGCTGGAGCATTGAGGGTGACGACGAGGGTCGTACTAAACTCTAGGGCGTTATAAAACTGGGACGCAGGAACGCGAATCTTAACTTGGTAATTAGCATACGGCAAGGCGCCGGGAGCGATAGTGACTGAGTAGATTCCCCCACCCATATCGGTCAGCTGACCCGAAATGGTTGTTTGTCCCTCGATAGAATACTCCACGGTGGCACCGACCACCGACTCGTTCGTATGACTAACACATAACATGATTGAAAGCTCGAGGGGCATCCCTTCGAGAATTTCAAGGTATTCGACGTCCACGAGCTGGATTTCAAGCTGCATTCGGACAACTTCAAAATGGTAATTCAACGAGCAATTCTGGTAGAAGGGTGCCCAGAATTGAAATGTGACATCATAAGACCCCGTAAAGGGTGGGAATACCTGGATAGTGTAGGTTCCATTATTATAATCATAACGAGCATAATCTTGAGATGTTAATCCCCCCAG
>JABXGV010000072.1 GCA_016550485.1 archaeon | reverse complement strand
GTACTTACACACTTGGTGGCATTGCTGTAGGAGGTAGTTCCATCTTGCTAGGTTGCCTTTGGATTGGGGAGTGGAACATACAGCTACAGCTTAATGGCTTCATTCTCCAGCTTGCCCCACTTCTGATTATAGGATGTCTGCTTCTTTTCCTTGTGGGCTTGCTAGTGGTGGTTCCAGTTAGGAGGATGACGGTGTGGAATTGGCTCACCGAACCAACACGGAGTGAACGATTGGTTCAGACTAAGAAATATATCGAAATTGTGGTCAGCATAGGGGTCCTGATGTTCAGCGGTTTCGCCATGGCGGTGTTTTATCTTGTGTTCCATAGCCTCGTCTGGTTTCCGGTAATACCAGGGTATTTTGAAGGCTACCGGTTTCTGTTTCTATTATCGTTAGGTGGCTTCTCCGTATCTGGGGTTATAATTGGAATATCGCTTCTGAGGAGGAAATATCTAAAACTCATTGAGCGGTAGGGAATTACTGATGACTGAAACACCGGAGAAACCCGAAACTGCCCTGCAGGAGGAAATTCGGTCCTTGCAGAGCGAGCTGGAGAAAACTAAACGAGCTCATGCCAGGCAGGAAGCCCTCCTGAGAAAAACGGTTAGGGACGATGTGATAGAGCAGCTCATAGCATCAGGTGAATTTAGTGCAGGGCTACAACTACTGCTCCAGGATTTACGCCAAATACCCATTCGTGGTAAAAGGTTCCGTGATCATTGTGAGAACCTCAGAAGTGAACTTGAAACGATGGTGGATGAGTTGGAACCAGAAGCAAAAACAGAAGAAACTGAACTAAAATCAAGACGACAGAAATCAGCCCAGTTGACAAAGAAACTCCAGGAAGCCAGGGAGGTCATTGGTAATCTTGAAGAACAGATCAAATACTTTGACCGAATCCACCGCGACCTCACGGGCAAAATGGAGCTGCTCGCGTCTCGGGGGCGTGCCAAACGAGCCCAGTCCTTCCTAGGAGGGCTGCTCATCTTCTTCGGAGGAATTCTACTCATTGCTGGCCTCCTCCTAGAGATTGCGACAACAGAGTTCCCCTTTATCTACAGCATGTTCGATTCCTTCTTCAATTTCCTCTTGATTATCCTTGGAATCCTCATGGTGGGGTCAGGATTTCTCCATCAAACATAAGTTAAGAAATGCTACCCGGTACATGATAGATTGTGCCAGAGTAGCAATTACAGTCTATACAGTTCTCCTCTAGGACGACAACGGATAGCAAATTCCTATTCCACCTTATTTTAAAAAGGTTGCAATTGGAAAATAAAATAAAGAAAGGCACCCCACATCGAGATACCTATGTGGGAGCAGCTTGTCATATTATTTGGTTGGTTATGCAAGTTCAACCCGTAATGCCTTGGGGCCACGGGGGGTTTCTTCGATTTCGAAAAAGACTGTGTCACCTTCTGATAGGATCTTGTAGCCTTCGACTTCGCTACCGTGAACGAAGACATCGGGTCCTTCCTCTCTAGTGATGAATCCGTAATTTCGGCTTATACTGAACCACTTTACTGTTCCTGTTTCCAAATATTACACCTCCGTTGATTACCAGTGGGGTGTAGCGTCTTTTTTACATTCTGTGGAGAAACGCCTGCTAGGGCGTTCTTACTGAACGCGTAACAATCTGCCTGGGAATATCGACCCATTAGTAAGGCAGGATGGGTTACGAATCCACGCTGAGCCCAACTCAGACATTAAAGGACAGATTATAGCTCAACAAGGGTACTTTCTTGTAAAAAGAAAATCTTGCTATGCACGCTACTGCGTATAGTATGTCATGGCTACTTATAAGGATTGCCACCGAAGGTACTTCCCCGTCAAATCAGAACCTTAAAACCGAGACGAATGCTAAGGATTAAAGGGAAGCTCAATAAAGCTGGAAGGGGTTTCGAACTTGACACGCAGTCCTAAGAGAAAATCTCAGTCGCCATCAACGGAGCAGGTATTCAAGTTAGTCGAGCAGAAGCGAGACCGCATCACAACCATCCTTCGTGACCTCATCCAGATACCCACCGTGGTACCACCGGGCAACAACTATGAAGAGTTGGTCGACTACGCTGAACCCCTCTTCAGGAAAATGGGGTTTCACACAGAGCGGGTCGTCATCCCAGAGAAGCTTGTCAAGGCAATCCCGGTTCCCTTGGAGGGTCCACGGGTAAATCTTGTCGCAACCCGTGAGCATGGCTGCGATGAGTACGTCACAATCTATGCCCACATGGATGTAGTGCCCATTGAGGAACCATGGACCAAGGACCCCTTCGCTGGCATCGTGGAGGACGGCAAAATCTATGGGCGAGGCGTCCTAGACATGAAGTGCGGTATCGCAGGGATGCTCATTGCCATCGAGGTAATAGACGAGTTGGCCCTAACGCCCCATTTCAACCTCGTCTGCACCCTCTGCACCGATGAAGAAATCGGAGTTTACCCAGGAATCTATCACCTCGCCAAAGAAGGCTACGTCAAGGGCCACTTCCTCAACACAGAACTCGGCGCCCAGCTACCCCTGATAATCGTAGGCACTGCAGGCGATGTGGATGTGTCAATCAAGACCAGAGGACGCAGCTGCCATTCGGGGATGAACTTCCTTGGAATCAACGCCGTAGAAGCCATGGTTCCTATCCTCAATGAACTTCTAGCCCTAAAGGCAGAGGTGGAACAGCGGGAATCCTCAGTCCCCACTATCCCCCTGCTCAAGTCGATGGGCGCTCCCTCTGACAAGATGACACCCATGTTCAACCTCGCCATCATCAAAGGCGGCACAAAATCTAACATCGTCCCCTCCGAATGCGAAGTCACCATCAACCGCCGCTATATCCCTGAAGAAAAGTACGAGGATATAGTAAGGGAAATCCAAGAGGCGGTTGAGCGAGGGAAAGCCCAGAGCAAGGCACTCGACGTCGAAGTCAAATTCGCCCACTGCTACCCTGCCCTAAAACTGGATCTCCAGAGCCCCTACCTCAAACGCATGCGAGAAGCCCTTCAAGCGGTCAAAGGCTACAAAGAGGAGGATATCCTCTATGCGGGTATCTCTGGCTCCACAGATATGGGGTTTGTAGCGGAGGTCCTCAAGGGCATCCATTTCGTCATGGTAGGTCCAGCAGCCTTTGATAACTTCTCTGCAGCCCACGCTGCCGATGAATGGATACGCATTGACGACCTCCTCAACATGACCAAACAGCTGGTTCACTATCTCGCCTTGTAGCCAAGAGTGGAAAGCATGAAGAATGGAAGCTGACTTCCAAGGAGGAAATACCCAGGTCTTCAGCAGTGCTTGCGCTTATATATTGCTTGAGCGTAAAGACTCTAGTATGCCGTCCACCCGCACCTATGCTAGAATCCTCTTTTATTCCCGCAGTTTCACGATTCTCGCAGGACTTGCCGCAGTCTGCGTATTGGTCTTCTTTGGTCTGAACCTCTGGGTCTACGATCTGGAACCCCTCCTGTATCCGATCGACACTCAGGCTCTGGTATTCTCGTTAATCGCGGCCCTGCTTGCCCTGCTTAGCACCTGGCTAGCAACCCGCTTTCTCAACCAATTGGGAAGCTCACGACCAACCACTTATCGAGCTTTTCGGAGAACAACGCTCCTGCTCTGGGTCCTCTTCATCCCTATAGTGTTTCTATCGGTGTTCTCCCTATTCCTCTTCTTCCAAACCGATTTCGAGGTCTTCCTCTACCCGTTGTCAATGGCAGCTATTGCAGGGGTGATTGGTCTCCAAGTCATCTTTATCATACTTTGGACTATAGCCCAAGCAGGGGCTCAGTAACTAGGATGTTTCAGGCATAGAAATCTTCATCAGGTGTTTCTTGTACCATCCTGATGTTCGATACTGAATACTTAACCAATCTCCCTAAGCGATTGTGATTGTTATGAGGTTAGCAGTACTAGCAGATACCCATGGCAATCTCCCTGCGCTGAACGCTGTCCTGCAGGAGCTTGAGAGACACCAGGTTGATGGCTATATTGTTGCAGGTGATTTAACGGGGGGACCACAGGCCAACGAAACTATACGCCTACTCCGAGAACTTGATTGTTGGATGATTCAAGGCAACTCTGACACCAATCTTCTACAATATGTCGCAGGTGGTGCTCCTGAAGGCTGGTATACCAGTCTGCAATGGGCCCTCCTTCGATGGACAGCACGGGATATTAGCCCAGACAATCTTGCATTCCTTCAGAGCCTTCCAGCGCAAAGGGTGGTGGAACTAGCCAATACTTCAGCAATTCGCGTTGTTCATGGATCACCCCGGAATCCAGCTGAACACCTTTACCCCGCCTTTGACCCTGTGGCAGTCAATATCGCATTTAGGCAAATAACAGAGCCAGTTTTAGTCTGTGGCCACACCCATATTCCCTGGAAGCTCGAACGTGACTATCGCTTAATCCTGAATCCAGGCGCAGTGTGTGGCCCATTAAACGGAGAATTAGGGGCACAGTACGCGATGCTAACGTGGGAGAAGAAGCGATGGCAGCCCACACACCACCTAGTCACCTATGATCTTAGGTTGATTCGCAAGGCATTCCAGGAGAGCGGCTTACTCACAGAGGGTGGTACACTAGCGCGGGCATTTCTGCTCAGCATCGAAACCGGCAGGAACGTGGCTGGTGGCTTCCTTTCCCACGCCTATAAATTGGCAGCCACCATGGGTTTCACAGGTCAAGAGATCATCCCTGATTCTGTTTGGACCAAAGCCGCTGAAACCTTCAACTGGGCG
>JABXGV010000071.1 GCA_016550485.1 archaeon | reverse complement strand
GCAATGATAGTAGAATATAGAAACAAACTAGTTGCTGCTTGCCTTCTCTTTGCCCTTATCCCCTTCTTCATAGTTCCTGCGAGTGCAGAATCTACTCCGTCTCCAGTAAGTACGTCATTCCGCCAGAGAAGCACCTGGGATGCTTCAGGACCCTATGTAGACCGAGCAATCTTCGAGGTCATCACAGGACTCGATGTGCAAGTAGCTGCGTTGATTGCAGGTGACATCGATCACCTTGCAGACAACATTGAAGCAAGTTACATCGATGAGCTTTCGGTCAACCCGAACATCGAAGTAACGCAGACCGAGCGCCTTGGCTTTGGTTTCATGGCCATCAACTGCTTAAGATACCCGTATAGTATTCCTGCTTTCCGGCGAGCCCTTGCTTTTGCGATGGACAAGCACGCTGCAGCCAACGCCATGTGGGGCGATTTGGGGTACGCTATAGATACGCCCATTCCAGCGTCTTGTGGTGTTTGGCACAATGATCATATCACTCCAGATTTCCGAGGCGCCGATGTTGAGGCTGCCCGAGTAGAGCTAGCCAAAGCGGGGTTTGTTGATAGGGATGGTGACAGCTTTGTGGAGGCACCAAATGGTGAAAGCTTCACCTTTCGCCCAATGGTTTCTATTGAAGCTCCTCAATGGGAGCAGGCAATTAACGCTTCACTCGTTTATTGGGAGCAAGCCGGCCTCCGAGTTGTACCTCTGAGAGTGGCTTTCTGTACACTGTTAGATATTGTCTACACGGTTCCCCGGAACTACGATGCTGCCTGCTACGCCTATGGCCTTTCACCGAACCCCCTAATGCTTCGGAACTTCATCACCGCTGAGGTTGCTAACCCAGAGGGCAACATGTTGAACTGGGGAAACCGCACCTACGATGACTGGATTGAGGTCATGATGACCGCCAGCGACTACACTGAAGTCGTAGAAGCTGCTCACAACGCCCAGCAGGTGTTCGTCGAGAACGCCCCAATGATCGTGATGTATAGCAACTGGGAAGTCAATGCCCACCGCACCGACTGTTTCGAAGGCTGGGTCGAGATTCCCGGTTGGGGTACTGCCGCTATGAACCGCTGGACCCCCCGTAAAGTTAAATTGAAGGAAGGGCAGCCCTATCGCGATACCGTGACAGGTTGTGGTGGTACCTACCGAACCACTATTTCTTCTGCCATGGACAGCCAGAACCCCCTCACGTCAACTAGCGTGTACAGTGGCTTCCCTCTCTCCCAGGTCTACTCCTCCCTTACTGGATTGAATGATGACCAGCACCTAGCCACTAAGAACAACGGTGGACTTGCCTACGACTGGGTCGTCGAGTCCCATCCCTACGGGTTGAAATATACCTTCACCCTCTTCGACAACGCTAGCTGGCACGACCTGGGTGGCGCAGCCGGTGGTAAAGTCACTGCTGATGACGTTGAATTCAGCTACAACTATATCCTCGACCACAACATTCCCACCTACTCGCGGCGTATCCCTTACTTGAACTCGTGCCGCGCTATTGATGATCAGCATGTAGAAATCATCACCAATGGTGAAAGCTATTGGGCCTTTGACTTTGTTCGAGGTTGGGTTATCCTTCCTGAACACATCTGGTCAGGTATTGTGACCCCGGTGACCTTCACGAATCCGCGCCCGGTAGGGTGTGGACCTTTCACGTGGTATCGCCGGAGAGAAGGCGTATACGTGGAGCTCCACTACTGGGAATGCTATCATAAAGGCATCCCAGGGCACTACTCACCCTATTGTTGCTGTTGTGGTGAACCGATGCCACTCTATCCAGTGATCGGTGTCTCGGTCATTATTGGAACTTTGATTCTGAGCGGAATCTACCTCAGCAGTGGTCGAAGAAACGCTGGGCAGACTGAGCGCGCACCAACTGGGATGGAGAAGCGGTTAAGGAGCTCGACTGTAACAATGCGGGATGTGTATTGTACTACCTGTGGAACACGAGTTAGTGATAGTGATAGGTTCTGTGCTGTATGTGGGCACCAAATACGGGAGTGAATTGGCACATTCTTATACTAGTGAACTTGCTAGAGTACCTATGCCTGAACTCCCAGATATTGTAGTACTAGCTCGTAGTATGCAAGAGGCTCTTAGAAATCAAAGGATAGTGGGGGTTGCGGTTAATCAACCCAAATGCCTGAACCTTCCCGTGGCCAAGTTTTCCCGTTCAGTGTCGGGGCTAGGTTTCAGACACATCAAGCAGCGGGGCAAATGGGTGCTAGCGGAGATGGATAAGGACTGGACACTCGCCTTTAATCAGGGAATGGGCGGCGAGGTTCAGCTCCACAAGCCCGATGAGGTGCCTGATCCAAAGCGAGAACGCGTGGTCTTCCGCCTTGATGATCAGAGTCAGATTTGGGTGCATCACTGGTGGTATGGTCACGTTCACCTAGTTGAACCAGGTAAGCTAGGAGCGCATCCGCAGATCGGAAAATTGGGTGCTGAGCCGCTTGCGGAGGATTTCACAGTAGAGCGGCTTGGCGAGATGTTGGCGGGGCGGCGGGGGCGCATCAAGAGCTACCTCCTTGACCAGAAGTTCATCGCAGGAATCGGCAACGTCTATGTACAGGATATCCTGTGGCATGCACGACTCCACCCCCTAAGGAAGACCAACACCCTCAACGCATCGGACGTTGCACGTCTTCACAAGGGGATTCGGCATGTTTTGGGGGAGGGAATTCGTTGGGGTGGGGGGCCTGGGGAACAGGATGTGTGGGGTAATAAGGGGCGTTATGCGGAGCATTTGCAGGTTGGCTATCGTACTGGTAAGCCTTGTCCTGCCTGTGGAACGCTCATCGAAGAGCTGCGTGTGGGTTCTACAACCAGCTACATCTGCCCCAAGTGTCAAATCGCACCCTAGATTACCCTTCTAGTAATCTAGAAGGAATCGTATCTCCTATCTATGGCGACTGGTTGGTTGAAGAAAGCTTATTGAGGTAAGCTAGGTCTTACAACTGGGTGACTGAAAATGAAGCGCCGTATTCAACCCCACCTGCGTCTTGGTGAGGGTGATGTTGAAGAGGTAGTATTCATCTCTGGTGACCCGAACCGGGTACCCTTGATTGCCAGTAGGATGAAAGATGCCAGCGAACTTGCCCATTACCGGGGGTTTCTCTCTTACCGAGCATTTACTCCTAAGGGTGTTCCGGTCACAGTAACCACGTCGGGGATTGGTACTCCTTCAACGCACATCGCTCTGGAAGAGGTTACGACGCTAGGAGCTAAGTGTATTATCCGTGTGGGCACCTGTGGTGGGGTTCATCCCAAAGTCAACAGCGGCGATGTGGTGGTGCCCTACGCCGCCGTACGGGACGAATTGACCAGCACGAACTATGCCCCCATTGCCTTTCCGGCAGCGGCTTCCCCCGATGTCTATTCTGCACTCTACGCCGAGATTCAGAAGCTACTCCCCCGCAAACGAGTTCATACCGGGATTTGCTGGACCAGTGACATCTTCTATGAACTCCGAGAAAGTGACCGTCTTGCACTGTGGACGAAGCTCAAAGTGAAGTGCATCGAGATGGAATCCTCGCTGCTCTTCGTCTTTGCCCACGCTCGCGGCCTCAAGGCGGGATCGATCCTTGCCTGTGACGGGAACCTCTACCGTGACCCCAAGGGCGAACAGGAAGAGTCCGAACCCTCGGGAGAACAGAACCCACAGTTAAAAGATGCGCTGGAAAAGGAGATTGAGGCAGCGATTAGGGCAGTTGACGCTCTCTTCGTGTAGTAATGATATGATGAAGTGAAGACTTGCGGAAATGAAAAGGGAGAAAAACAGGGACCTATAACCTTTATAGTGAAAATGAGCCGCGCAAGATGTTTACTGGGTCAGCACGATTATGGCCAATTGAGAGCCTGCAAGAACGATGATTTCGACCAAGCCGTGGAAGGCGTGATGGAGGTGTGTCGCCGCTGCGGCCACCAACGCCCTTCCTGGGGCCTCCTACGCAAAGGTGCAAAGCTCTTCAATGAGAAAGGTTATTGGGTCGCCACGGTGGAGAAGGCATCAGTGAAATAAAACCAAGTCAATCTGATTTTCCTAAAAAATAGGTTGGAGATAGCACAGTGAATATCATATGACATTACCGCGCTATCTCGTATGGATTAGCGGGAAATTAGGCTACCAGCTATCCTCGTCGTCGAAGTCTTCGTCCCAGTCGTCCTCTTCCCAGTCTTCTTCATCGTCCCATCGGTCATCTCGTGGACCCATGTCGTTTCACCTCCATCGCATCGGCTCAAAGCCCGATTGGTTGCACTACAACCGGTCATGTTTTGGTAAACACCATTCGGAGCATGCTGAAGGAAGCTGCGCTGAGGTGTAGCCTTTCACCGATGTGATAGATATGGGCACATTGCACCCTGTTGGTGCAACACGCTGGTCCAACCTGTTTCCTCTGTTACACATTAGGGTTGTTGGGCTCTAGGTACGTTTCTCTAGGTGGTAGATATCGAGAATAGAGGAAGAAAAAGGCATATTATTCTGAAAGCGGGCAAAGTAGCGCGCAGAACCAGATTAACGCCATAAATTAAGCGAGAAACTAAATAAATACTCTAAAAAAAGTGATGAAGCTACTGGTCACGTATTTCTAAGCTGCTGCGGAGTCGGCTCATGGCAGCGGCAGCCCTTGACACGGCATATTGAAAATCTAGCCCACACTCTTTGGCAAAGAATCGTCCCTGGGCTCGATGAAATTTAAGTCGTAAACGGACGAGTTTAAGGCGCTCCTTGACATCTTGGAGGGTTTTTTGTGGAGTCGATGACGTCCGAATTTCTTTGTATAATTCTTTGCAAGTAGCGATAATTCGTTTCGATCGATTGATGAATGCTTCGCGAATTAACTCATCAATGAGGGGCTCAGAGGTGTAGGCTTCTAACCTGGAGGCATACCACACTGTAGCCCCGAGGTTTACTAACTCGCGAGCATAGTCGCTCGGGCGAAGCAACATTGAGTAGTGCTCTTGAAATCGAGAAGCTTTGATTTGAGGAACGAGCATGAGGCCGGGTTTTACTCGAATGGAGGGAAGACGCATGGCTAACCGGCTCACCTTCTGTCTGTGAGCGACATCTTTGAGGGGTTTATGCACGAGTAGGACATACCGGCGGCTCGATAGGGACTGACTTTCTCTAGTAACTCGTTTCCACCTTGTAATATCCCGACGCGGTACCATAGTAATCACATCAGGACCAGGAGGAACCAGAATTCGAGAAGAGTTAGTAGAGGCGCGCAACAGCCCATACAGATTGGGTCGAAGAAGGATTATCTGATGACGACGATGCTCAGGGATAGCGGGAAGTGTGCGAGCTAAGTAGAAGGCTGAGAACCCCTGCAGGGGAACACTGCTAGGTGGTTCTACCTCAACAAGGAATTTCGCAGAAGATGGCTTAAACTTGTGGAGAGTCGAAGTCATCGTGGTGGGTGGAGTGTAAGTCAGTATCTAGCGCCCTGCAACACTACCTTATTTATTTTTGGGCAACGGCGAAAACACTACATCTTGGCTAACTACCTTACTTCGAGATACTTATTCTTCGCATGTTACTACTTCAAGCTCTTTGTGTTTCAGGGCTTCTTTGTAAATAAGACCTTTGGCGATGAACCCTAACGCAACTCGGCTTCCCCGTGCTGCCAAAAGCTTAGCAGGCGCGTTTATACCTAACTGGTGAAGCGCTGCAGGTGGTAACTGAACACACCCATTACGGTCGATTTCAGATCTTGCTATTTGTTTTAGCGGCATCTCCCTTGTTAGGAGGGCTGGTTTTGTCAGACCAAAACCTCCAGACTTTCGACTGCCCGGAATGACGATTACCATATCACCTGAGTTGAAGCCATAGTGTTGCCCAGCAGCCTCTGGAATGCGCAGTCGCCCCTCTTCATTGAGGATAACCCAGCCGTAGACCCATTTTCCTCCCTTGACAAGTCGTGGAATGTTGATTCACCCATCTGAGCCTATATTATCGGAGATTTGCTCGTCTAGTCGACGCCGCTTCCGTTTGGGTATTGGTGGAAGATCCATGAGGAGTTCCTCGGTACGTTCCCGCACCTTGGCCTCTTGCGAAGTCAAGCGACGGTGTGCCAGCACAACACCGGAGACTAGAAGCGTCCACAATGATAACAGTATTAGAAAATAGAGCTGGGGGATTGGTTCTAATCCAGGTATAGTCAATAGAAAGAATAGGGAGGGAAGCCCTGCAGCCAGTGTTGTCAGGAATGTCCGAAAGAGAGTGGAAAAGGCTGTCAGACTAGTCTGGTGAGATGTCCGCTGTAACTCTGCGACGAGTTCAACCATAGCTTGTTGGTGTTCCTCGCCCATGAAAGCGCCTTTCGCGAGGTTTCCGATGGTTTCACTTACCTCCTCTTCTGTCAGCCGCATCTTCTTGTAACTGGTGCGCCACATCACTAACGGCAACATCGCAGAAAAGAGGAGCGGGATGAGTAGGGCCCACCAGAACTCCAATGTTTGTAGAAACACTGTTAGGGCTGCGAAAAGGGAAGCGGTCGCGGCATACTGGGACAACCTCAGTACCTGCCATATCTCTTGCCGTCGCCGGTGTGACATCCAGAGGGACTCGATGGACATTTGAGCAACTGGCTCTAGTGCTGAGATACCGCAAGAAGCGATTGCGTTACGGGCAGCAACTCGTACTCGTGGGGAGGGATGGGATAACAGGTCAACGGCAACGGGGACCGTGGCAATTCTTCGGGATTTAATCAACTTCCTTTCAAGGATTCGGGCGATGAGTTCATTGTTCCCCTCGAAGTCAGAACGGGCAAATCCTCTGAGGAGTAGTGACCAGCAGAGGAAAGCACGACTTGGTTTTAGCTGGGAATGGAGGATATCGACATTTCGTAGTATACGGTCAGGGTCTTCTGGGTTACGTGCAATGGTTGCGCCTAGCGTCTGCAGAGCAACCGGTTCAGATACCAAATCACAGATTTTAAGCCAGAGATGTCCAAGGTCCCGCCGCCTAGAAGAGGAGTTGCGGGCAGTCTTAGAGATACGGTATGCCTGACCCACTAGCTTTGGAGCAAGGAGGCGTCGACGGGCCTCTGGGCGTTGTAATCTAGCCATTCCTTTGCGGAGGCGCATGAGGGTACGAGCTATTGATCCAAAGGGGAAAGGGAGTCTTCGAAAGGTCCAGAGAAATGATTCTAATTCGTCCTCGCGGTCACTTGTGATGAATCTTGCACTCTCAGGGACTATTGGACGATCAGGAGCAACCATCTCGGAAGAGGGTGTAAGAACACGGTAGAGTATGGCGCTATTCTGTACCATCTTCCATGATTCAGCACGTACGCTGTAGAGCTGGGTGCGACCAGCAAACTTTCTAAGCACATAGTCAGTTGAGAGTTTGAGCCGCCCACGGACAGAGTCTAGGTAGCTAGGTCTTCCCAGTAGACGAAGGGAGTCTACCCGAATTGGCTCATCACGCGTTGAGAAGAAACGGGCTCGCCGAAAATCTGTCCAATAGAGAAAGCTGCCTTGAAAGCGGCAGGATTGGAACTTGCCGCCTTGGGCATCTGCCCAGGACAAATCGCTTTCCCGAAAGTCTGCTCGAACCATCTGTGAACTGCGAAGCCTAGCGAGCCGCATATCAGCACGCATGAAGCTTGAGCTGAAGGAGCGAACCCCGTCGAGTAATGTTCCTTTCATTCGAGACCGATAGAAGCCTGACTTGATGATAACGCTGTTAGTGAGGTTTACTCTGCCTAGGTCAGCCTCCCAAAACTGAGATCCGACTATAGTTGCCCGCTGAAGCTTTGACCCTCGAAGCCTGGTTTGCGTGCCTTTCACCCGAACAAGTTTTGCTCGCTGGAGATCTGCATTCCAAAGCTGGACCCCTTGAAGGTTCGCTTGGTGGAGACGTGCCTCAACAAGATAAGCCTCACATAGGTGTTTTTCCGCCTCCTCAGCATTACTCAAATCTAGTCTTTCCAGATTCTTGCCCTTCTGCCTCAAGTGCCAGCGACAATATCGACTACCCTGCACGGGGTGGTGGCGGCAGCGCTCACCCCGCTTGTGGCAGCCTGCATCGTACCGGTAGACATATGCACAGTTTACTGGCGCAGTTGAGCGTGACAGAAGCTCCACCATTTGTTTACTCATACATTCGAGAGTAGGTTTCCTGAATGTGGAAACGTTATTGCCTTTATCCTTTCGTGTATCCTCCAATCCTATTATCAAAAGCGAGTAGGCACACAGGTTTAGCGAGGGTTATGCGGGGTAGACCTTGAATCTACACCTGTCATCTCCGAAGGCAGCGGTCTTCTCAATGGTCACCCGTACTGGCTGCTCGAGCAAAACCTCAAAATTAGCCTTAATCCAACCCCTAGTACACTCGCAGAGGGTTGTGTTCAAATCAACAACACCATATTGAACTAGCGGACAGATGCAAGGCTGATCCATCTTGGGATATTCTAGCGTAATAGATTCTATCGGGTCCTTACCCTTTACCTTCATTTCAGGAAAGTGTAATTGTTCTTTCAAACGCTTTATTCGTTCCTGCATATCCTTGGTTTCTTTAACAATGCGCTTCACTGTAGCCATGGAATGGCATTCCGCGCAGTATCTTCCAGTCTTTTCGAGCAGACTAACTTTTGTTTTCTCATCCAAAGCCGCAATTTCCTGCAGGATGGTGTTTATCCATCCCCCTGCGTGGCTCAACTGGGACTTGAGAATCTTGATTAACGGATCGGATTTACCTTCCAAACCGTGTCACCTCGAATTGCTTTCGAATCCGGTACAGACATAACAATGGAGAGTATACCTATTTAACATAAGCCGGTAAGATTAACCATACACGAGATGGCGTACCAGACTTATTGCACCACTGAATGTGGGGTACAAGTATTATGGCTGTTGGACGTTTCCAAGTCATGGCTGTCCTGCAGGCAGCAAGGGCATTGGTGCTGGGTGTTCCTGAACCCTTAGCCAAGAGTTGGGGGTTAAACCGTGCAATATTCTATGCCGCTGCCAAGCGGGGCTTCAGAGCCAAGGAGCCGCCACCAAGGCGAGTCTGCGATATAAAAGCCGAGCCCGTCGCCGAAACTCCAGAGTTCTTCCACCTAGGGAACGAAATGGCCCTAAAAACAAAGGACTCTGAGGGCACCGAATGGTTCATCATTGGTGGAAAGGTGCAGACCGAACAGGAGTTTGCTCGACAGATTGAATCACGCTTCGGTGAGGGGTTCGCTCAGGCGTGGGAGGAGGCACTCCAGCTAGTCCGCCAGTTTGACCAGAAAATCCTCATATCACAGCATGGCTTCTTCAGTAAGGTCTACAAGCCCAACCGGGACCTCCTTGCTGCGAAGTGGACTGCTGCCGCAAAATAATCAAGTCGGTGATTTCCCTTGCTGATTACCATCAAATGCGCCCGTTGTCAGAGGAAAATTTTCAGGTATTTCAAGAGTGGAAAGGGCCGAATCTTGCGCTGCTACAAGGCACGAATACAAGAAGACTATACATTAAGAAAGGGCGATGAGGTGCTTTGCCAATGTGGGAACAGGATAGGCACTGATGTGGGAACACTTGTTAAGATGAGGACAGGGGCCTTCACACCCACCGGGAGATAGAGCGCTAAATTGTTAATTAGATTACTTGAACTTCAGCTGAGACTTTGAACAATACTTGGAGGTTGGCCTGAATTTTTTCTAGGAGGAAGCTATCAGCCAAAACAGGAATAGCCCCGGAGTCGAGTGGCTCCGGGAAGGATACTGTTAGTGTTTTGGTAGCGTTTCTTTGAAGAGGAGGGCTACAAGGAATGCGATAGCGTTGAGGATTACTAGCATCACCATCGCCCAGAAGAAGGAGAGGAATATTTCATTGACGAAGAACATGGCGAAGATGAGGATTATGCCGCCTGATTGACCAAATATCATAAGCAACCCAGCAGATGTGCCTTCGGGGATTGGAGCGGTCATCTCAGCACCTGCCTGCAAGCCAATGGGGAGAGTGGGCATAAGGAAGAAGCCGAGTAGGAACGACGAAATAATGAGTATTAGGTAGTCGGTGTGGTAGGCGAGAATGAAGGTGAGGGGGGCTGCTAGGAGGAGTGAAATAAGTATGTAGGGCTTGCGGCGTTGGTGTCTGTCGGAGAGTTCGGGGAGTATCACTGCACCGATGATGCCACCGAGAATCAGGACTGCGCCTATAATGCCGGCTTGTGTGGGATCGGTAGTACGACCAAGGAGAATCAGGTCTATCCAGGTAGCTACACCATTGAAGATTCCCATTCCAATGAGGAAGAGGAATTCTAAGAGGATGAACTGCTTGATACCAATGATGCGACGGAGCCCCGTCATCATCTTCTCTTCGTCGGGTTCACCGGGTTCAGGGGGTGTTGGTGGGCGCTCCTTCGCCGCAATAATGAAGAGAATTGCTGCGACGCCAGCGATAGCGGCGTAGATGAACATCATCATCGGGAAGCCGACAATGCCATAGGTGAGAAAGGGTGTGATGAGGAGCCCTAGCATAATGCCCAAGAAGATTGCCATCGTTCCTAAGCCTGTGGCGAGTGCACGATCTTTTGCTGGGAACCAGCGGCGTGCGATTTTGGTCGGGGAATTGAAGATGAACGGTTGTCCGATGGCAATTCCTGCGGAAAACACAAGAAGCAGAGGATAGCTGAGGGATAGAGAAGCCCAGGCGCGGAGAACTGCAAAGAACGCTGTGATAATAGCGCCAATCCCGCAGGCATACCGAAAACCCTTGCTATCGATGAGATAAGCGGAGGGAATTGAAACGGGTATGTAGACAACCATGAAAATCAACGAGAGTAACGCGACGTCAAGGTCCGTCACACCGAGTAAAGGTGCAACATAACTCGAAATAGGTGCAAAAGTTATCCATAGGATTTGGGTGACCGCAGCGATGAGCATGAAGGCTACTAAAACAACCCAGCGATATCCATAAATCTTAACGCCTGAAGATTTGCCCATAATAGTTTCCTCCACTAATGATTCCGCAATTTAGATGCTGAACAGGGTGTACCTAGCTTTGCCAGTCCTTATAAAGAGATACGCTTTGCATGATCAGCATTGCAGGTTGTGGGTGACAGCTTTATCAGCGAGCATATCATCCTCATGAATGGCGTGAAAGGGAAGCGGGATTTAGACTGGCGTGAAGTTCCAGATTGCAGATGGATATAATGTGATTATTCCAAGGATTTTAAGGTACCAGAAGAGCCCCAGCACGAGGAAGATGCACACCGGCACAACAAGGTTGTCAATATTTCGGGGTGATAGGGCTTCTGCGACCGTTGCTACCAAACTGACGGCGATAACAGGTATTAGGAGATTCATGAGGCTGTAGACGGCTGGATATACTGGGTTCAGGATTATACTGAATATGGCTAGCATAACATAGGTGAAGAGGAAACCGAAGACCAGCATGGCTAAGGTGCCTTCGACACTCTTCTCGCTAAAGACCTTGAACTTGTGCTTGCCCCACTTCTGGCCAACCATGTCAGCGAGGCCATCACCTCCAGCCATGGGTCCGAAGACCAGAATCGCCGTGGGGATGAAGGGCACTCCTGCGAACTTGTCTACGGGAATAAAGAAGCAGGCAATAGAGACCCACACCATCACCAGGCAATAAAGGAAGTTTCCAAAGAGAAGTTCTCGGGATTTGCCGCTCCGTGTGAGAAGCTGGACGAACTCCTCATTCTTTAATACACCAGTGCCAACCGCGACATAAAGCATCGCGAAAATCAATGGCACAATGGCGGCTATGTAGCGGCTTAGCAGGTCACCAGAAAACAGCAACCAGCAGATGATGAATAGCGGGCCCGCGAAGGTGTGGAACACCTTGCGAGAAACATAGGTGGGGATTTTGTCGCGGTTACGAAGGATGTCATTGAGCCTAATCAGCACCATAATTAGGGCGAAGGTGATTACAAGGGCGATGATGTCCCAGATCCAGTTTGCTATACCGAACATAGCCAAGGGGTTTACCATATGACCTAAACCTCCGAATCTTAACAAGAAGCGGATGCCATACATGCTACTATTTGAATATTATATCTTTCGAAGGAAAGAAACCATCACTGGAAGAATCACTAAGCCTCAAGGTTTTACCACTAGGTGGCGGTACGGGACTCTTTCCAATGACGATATCCTTCGGTGTGACGCTTCTAGACTGGAGTGAATGTCCAGATTTTCCAGGGATAGTTTATCCATAGTGGAAGGGCGTTGAATAGCTCCCAGTAATAGAGCATCTGGAGTCCCCAGATGGTGACGAAGATGAAGGCTGGAACTAGCAGATTATCGAAGTTCTTTGGTGAGCAGGCTTCGACCACAGTGGCGACTAGCGAGATAATGAGGATAGGTACAAGGAGCTTGAGTAGACTGAAAGCTTCTGGATATAGTGGATTGTAGATTAGCCAGTAGATGCCCAAGATTACGTAGCTGAATACGAAGCTAAAGATGAACATGGCGAGACTGCCTTCAATGCTCTTCTCAGCGAAGATCTTGTATTTCCGTTTACCCCATTTACGCCCGATGATGTCAGCGAAGCCATCTCCGCCCGCAAGGGGAGCTATGACAAGGATTGCTGTGGGGACAAACTGGGCATACACAGGTTCTCCTGTAGGACTAACTAAAGGATTAGCTGCGGTAGGCAGCGTAACTGGGACAAACCAGCAGGCAATTGTAAGCCAGACTAGGACTAGGCTATATAGGAATGACCCAAAGAGTAGCTCTTGTGCCTCTCCACTTCGAGACATGGTTTTTACGAATTCATCTCTCTGTATTACGCCAGTACCGATTGCCACGAAGATTATTGCAAAGAGTACTGGAACTACTGCGGCAAAGTAGCGACTTAGTGCGTCGTGGGAAAACAGTAGCCAGCAAAGGATGTATACGGGTCCCATAAAGGTGTGAACCATTTTCCGGGAGATGTCTAGCGGGATTTTTTCTCGGACTCGTAGCCAATCGTTGATCTTGATAAGCAGGAAAATCACGATAAAGGTAATCACAAGGGCGAGGATGTCCCACGCGAAGTTTGGGATACCGAATATTGCTAAAGGATTAGACATAGTCAGTTTCCTCAAGGATGATATCTGAGCTTAATGCAGTCCACTTGATATTTAAGGTTAAAGGCTTGTTTCCGAAGGCACCAGAGCTGGTTGGTGGAAAAGTGTAAAAGGCAGAAGCATGAGATAACTTCCCTTCGAAATTGGTGGACTATTTTGACAGATGTAATTCGCGTTCTTGGAAAGATTGGGCGGCGAGTTGATGCTGAGATGCTGAAACTCCTCAAAGTAGGAGCTGCTAAAGACTTCTATGAGGTTGTATTTCATCAGGTGAAAGCTGGTGGTAAGCGGCTCCGACCAGCCATGACCCTCTCTTTCTGTGAAGCATCAGGAGGATCCCAAAAGGATGCTCTAAGCGCAGCTGCCGCCATCGAACTTGTCCATAACTATTCGCTAATCTTAGACGATATTATTGACGACGCGGATGTTCGACGAAACCTGCCAACTACTTGGAAGAAGTTTGGCTTGAGCCTTGGCATCCTAGCTTCGACCCATTATCGCGAAGCTATTGAGGAAGGAGTGCTTCGATCGCCAAACCCCACGGCGGTTGCCGCACTGGTTGCAGAGGCTATCCGGGATATCGTAGAAGGGGAAAGGCTTGATGTTCTCTTTGAGCAGGTGGAACACGGCGTCCAGTATGTCGACAAACACCGCTATGAGAAAGTGACGATAAAAGATTATGAGAAGATGATTGGAAAAAAGACCGCTGCTCTCATCCGCGCTGCTTGTGAAGTGGGTGTTGTCTGTGCTGGCGGTTCCGATAAGCTACGGCAGGCTGCCCGCGACTTTGGCTGGAAGGGAGGCCTTGCTTTCCAGATGGCAGATGACATGCTGGACCTCTTTGCTGAGGCAGAGAAGCTGGGTAAGCGGGTGGGGAAGGACATCTACGAGCACAAGCTCGGTAACGTCGTTATCCTCTATTCGCTGGAACTGCTCGCTAAGGCGGATTGTGAATTTCTCCTCAAAGTGCTCCGAGCCAAGAAGCCCCGAGACCGGGATGTTGTGAAGGTCATCGAAATGCTTCATGGCTGCGGCGCCACAGAACGCGTCCAGAAACGAGCGAAGAAGCTCGTGGATGAGGCAAAGCGTGCCCTC
>JABXGV010000070.1 GCA_016550485.1 archaeon | reverse complement strand
ATCATCCTCATTGTCTGCATCTTCATCGGCGGCTACATCGGCCGCCTCATACGCAAACCTGACCAAAGGTGAAGCCACCCAACCTGTAACTTGTGAGGTACACCAAGAAATGAAAAGCAATCGAATCCCCACCCCCCTTATCCGACTGATTCACAGCCCACGCCCTTGGGTTGCTCTAGCTCTGAGTCTTATCTTCCTGCTGGGCGGTCTGACCCCCCTCCTCGCCACAAGACCCATAATGGATACTGCCCAGCTAGGTGCTACACCTCTGACCCAGTCTTCCTCTCAGCAGCTCGCACACTTTGACATCACACTTGAGGGGGAAGCGGATGTGGGGACCTTCATTGTGAGCTCTGATGGTGCCTTGACTGCAGCCCTAGTTTCAGCTGGGGATGGGCTAGGCGGACTCGACACCGGGGGCGAACACTTCGCTCACGCCATCTTCGCCGCCGCCATGTTCAGTTGGGGCGAATGCGAAGAAGCCATTACCTACTTCTTCCAGGCAGTGTACAACATGAGCCTGGGTGAAGGAGGCAGCGAAATAAGCGAAATATTCTCCAGCATCCTGGACCTGCTCCCATCTACCTCCATTCTAATCTTCTTCTCAGGCGCCGAATCCTCACAACAAACCACCGAGTGGGGGAACACCATCCGTCTGGAATATGAGAACGCCTTGGGTATCTCCTACCAGTCGGTGATTAGCATTCCACCCATCACCATTGGCTCAGAAACCCTAGCCATTGAAGCTTACGGAAATTCTGGCACACCCGAGGAGGGACGCGATGTCTACCAAAGCTTCATGGCAGGTCTAGGCACCACAAGGGAGGGCATGTCCGAACTCTGTACACCCAGCCTTGCTGAAGACTCCATCGGCGGCTTTGGATTCTTCGGGGTGATGAATCCCTCCGCCTTTGCCTCCCAATCCAGAAGCACCTCCCCCAGACAGATCCCAGGTGCAGTGACCACCGCGAGCTGGATAAGTAGCCATCGAGACAAGTTCTACGGCGACGACCGCCAAACCTTCGACCTCAACGCGTTCACCGGACACATCGGCACCATCGACTTTGGGACCAGCCTGGATAACATGGAGTTTACAACCCTCTTCCCCACCGCAACCATCATCCATAACTACACACCCTCTGACATGACTATCGCAAACTCAACAGGACCTCCAGATCCGGAGAAGGTGGAGCGCTCTAACAGCACATGGCTCGCAACACCCTCAGTTCCCAACATCGTTATCAACTTCACCGGTGACTTCCCACCAGGCCTCTTCATCGACAAGACCGTCACGCCCGACCCCCTTACCCCGGATGAGGAAGCAATCGTCACTCTCCATATCACCAATCGTGATAATGAAACCCTTTACAACATCTTCATCAACGACACCCTCGCCTGGAACCGCTATGCAGGCACAGGAACCTTCACCATCAGTGGCTCCACAAGCGCAACTCTTGACTCCCTCCAACCTGGCGAGAGCTACAACCTCACCTACCAGATCACCTTCAACACCGAGGGCAAATACCTCTCAGCCCCTGCCCAGCTCGTCTACGAAGACAACGAGAGCGTCTCCTACCAGAAGGAAAGCCTGACCGTCTACGTCACCGTCGCCTACACCTCCATCATCGACTTTCTCCTCGCGCTCCTCACCGACTACCCCACTTCCCTCCCCTTACTCGTGCTCCTGGGCCTCCTCGCCCTCTACTTTGTCATCTGGACCCTCAAGGCACTCTTCGGGCTCCGCAAACAACCTCGACCCCCACCAAGGCCTGGGCCTGGACCAAAACGCGCCCCACGGTATACTCGACCCGACCCCTCCACAAAAGCACCCGAGCCATTACCCCCATCGCCACCAAAGATGTCAGGCGACATCTGTGTCTACTGTGGCGCCCCTCTCCCCGTGGGGGTCAGCTTCTGCCCCGCCTGTGGAAGTAGCGTTGACTAGCCTGTTCCCTGTCCACCCGCAGGGATACTCCTCCTTCCTTCCCATCAGCTAGTCTTTCCTCTTTTCCTCAACAAGAAATAGCCGAAATCCCCCTTGAAGGAAAATTTATACACAATGTCCCCTAAAATTTCATTGGAGCAACCCGTTTCTTCACGGGATGTGGGACATATGGATTTGTTAAGCACAGGCATCGCTGGACTGGATGCACTACTCAATGGTGGAGTTCCCAAGGAGTCCACCACCCTCCTCCTCGGACCGACTGGCTCAGGAAAAAGCATCCTCGCCAAACAATTCCTCTGGAAAGGACTCCAACGCAAGGAGCCCAGCGTCTGCCTTCTCACCCAATCCCAACGCCAGACCATGATCAAATCCATGGAATCCTTCGGCTGGAAAATCACCCCCCACCTGGGGAAGACCCTCCTCCTCTTGGAGGGGTTCACCTGGAGCTACCCTGACCTTCTGGCAGGCCTCAGCGAAGAGGACCTCGAATATACCCTCACCACCCTTAACCTGGAAAAGCTGATGCACATCGTTGACAAGGCCACAAAACAGCTGGGTGATGGTGGCCGCCTCGTCTTTGACGATCTCAGCGACCTCTTCATCCTCGTGGGCGATGACCGACGGGTTCTCCGCTTTTTCCGGCGTATGCAGGTCTGTGCTATCGGGCGACACTACAATACCCTCATCACCCTCGACCCCGACACCCAGAACAGCATCGCCACCAAAGCCGCCATGCACTGCGCTGACGCCATCATCGAGCTTCGCCTCCAAGAGGGCAAGGGTCAACTGAAGCGCCAGCTCCGAGTCCGCCACATGCCCCAAGAACACGACTCCTCGTGGCACACCCTCCTCATCACCCCTAAAGGTCCAGTAGTAGATGGCTAAGTTGAATCAGAAGGCAATCCCAGTCATATCCCTCCTCTACGTCTAGCTTAACCAAACAAAGCGTATACACTTAATAGATTTTAAGAACATAGAGGCACAGGACCATACCGATAGAGGTGAGGTTGGATCTTGATCGATACTCCCCGACCCACAAGCCGCACTCAGAGACGCAACCGGCTAGCCCAGTGGTGCATCAGCAACCGCCTCTACTCGTACCTGTTCCTCTTTCTTCTCCTCGCCTTCCACTTCGTTAGACCTATCACTCTACTGCTTATGGTTCCAGGTCTTGGTCTTCTCCTTCTCGCCCTCGCGGGAATACTGGTCCTGGCAGAATACATCCATTACACCAAGATAGACCTCCGATCTAAACGGATGATACTCCCCCTTCTCGCTGCCTATACACTAATAGTACTCCAATTCCTCGTGGGCACAATTACCTCTTGGGGTGTGGCGTTCCCCCTTGGCTATGATGTCATCACATGGGTCCTTCTCGCGACGTGCTGGGCAATCGCAACCTATGACATCCTCGACCTCACCTTAAAGCCCAAACTCTGCCCACCTGAACAGGCACGGCGTCAAGTAGCCCGTGCGCTCCTCTTCATCCCACCCATCCTGCTTATCTCCAAAGCACTCGCCTTTCCGCTGGAGGTCAACCTCACCCTACAGGTCATCGGGCTGTGCTTCGTCCTGAGCCTGGTCATCTTCATCACCCTCGTCGAAGTCCCCGGCCTCCTCGCCATCCGCAAATGGAAGGACTTCGCCGAGAACCAGCTCCAAAGCCTCGAAGAAAACCTCGACCAACTCTACCTGGGTAACGAAACCCACTTCCACCAGCTCCTGGTTCCAGACCCCACCAGCGAGTGGAGAACCCTCACCCAACGACGCCTCACCAGCGTCAGCGAATGGCTCCACGAAGCCCTGAAAGTCTGGGGGCTCAGCCGCCACAAAAAGGAAGTCTTTGACATGCTTCCCACTCTGCTCCAACGCGGCCTCGACCAGATGCTGCAATCCGCAAAATACATCGCTGAACACCAGGTTCACAAGGACCATTGGACCCCCCGCTCCATACTCGAACGCCAAGCCAAATTCAGTCTCGCCCCTTACATTCCCATCGACAAGATACCCTACATCTGGGCAAACATCTCCCAAGTCAAGCTAGACGAATTCTTGGTCCAACCCGAACGAATGGCAGCCGCTGCTGCCACCGCCAGCCGATGGCTCCGCCGCCACGAACCCGGACCCCACAACATCTGGGCACTGTCTGGCAACCCCTGGCTCAACTGGTTCTACTGGTGCTTCACCAACAGCTTCCAATGGATCTGGGACCACCACCTCATCTACGAAGCCCCCCGCCTCCACAGCGTCCGCGGACTCGCCCACACCATCACCACCAGCATGCCCACCCCTCCTGCCCACTACTGGTCCGCCTTCAGCGACCTCTTCCGCCACCGCACCGGCGACCTCTCCGCAAGGCTCCCCGGCTGGGCAACCAGGCTCCTGGGACGACCTGACCTCGACGAGGTCCACCAGCAAAAGCTCGAAGAAATCCTCCCGGAAAAGGACGCCACAATCCCCTGTACCTTCCGCCATCCCGAAGCCTTACAGAAAACCATACGTTACCGACTCATCAACGAGCTCCAAGACCCCGACGACTGGTTCGGCGGAATCTGCCTCAAAGCCGTCGCCGCCCTCATGCTCAACTGTCGACGGGGCGACGAATACGACCCCAGCACCCCATCCACCCTCCCCCAGAGCGCCCTCACTCCCCGCACCTGGACAACTCGAACCCCCTCTGAATCAAACCAGGCGCTCAACAGCCTCATCGACCAGCCCCTCAAAGTCCGACAACTCCTCAAACCCCTCCTCCACCTCTCCTTCACCCTCATCTGGTCCGCCATCGACAAGAAACAATGGCGGCTCATCCCCCTCTTGGACATCACCCACTCAGACTCCCCCGTCCTCCTCACCAGCCCCGATGAACGACGCATCGTCAAGGACATCGTCGCCCAGGAAATGCTCAGGGTCCAAGGCGTAAAGGACCACCCCTTCCCCAACCTCGTCACCCTCATGTCCTTCGGCGGCGCCGGCATCATCACCGCACTAATCCTAGCCTTCATCGGAAGCTAGACACCTCTACAACTCGGAGAAGTGCTGAATCGTTGCTCTCTATCAAAACGTCCTTAATACTGACAGCACACATCAAGGAAGCGGTTAAGGTTTCTTATTACGCCATAGATGTGGGTCATTGGACTGTTGCACTAGGTCTTGTGCCTTGTATCGAAATCGGGAATCTCTATAATTCGAGGCGAAAAGGACTGTATTCACTGCCCTTAGCTCCAATCCTCCAGATTTATATATGCCCCCACAAATGTTCCATTGGGACGGAATATGGGCGAAGATATTCCCACATACCTCTATATACCAGTGAAATCTCTGCATCCAAAGCTCGAAACTCTGATTCCCATTGAAGACACCATCCATTATACTAGTAAAGCCCGAGTAAAGGAAACAGGTCTTTCAGGCTTTTTCAAATCCCAGAGATCTGGCGAGTTAGTGTTAACGGATAAAGGCTTTGCATTCAGGGCGGTGAAGGAATCCGACGAAGCGAGCCCGGTCGATGAAGACGTTGTTCTAGACTATATTCCTTATCGGCTCATCTACGACTTCGAGGATAAGGAAGAGAAGGTTGAGGTCAAACACACCTTGGAGGAACAATCTAAAGAAACACAGGGATGGATTTTCGAGGTGGAACAGTGCAAAGAAGATGGCGAGACTAGAAGGGGATTCTCCAAACGCAAATCAAAGTTTGGAGCCGTTTTTGAATCCCTCTATAAGGACGCCACAGCTTGGGGAATCCCCAGAGTAGGTCACCACCTCTATGTTCCTACTTCCAAAATCGGAGGTATGTGTTCATCCACGGAGACTATGTTTTACAGCTCCTTTGCTAAAATCGTGAAAACAGGCTTTGGTGGTCGTGTCCAATTCGGCTTTGTAGTCCTTACAGACACGAGTGTTCATATTTCCGCCAGATGGGACACAAAAGATCGCCGTCGGAAGCGGAGCTCCTACTCCGGGTCTCTTGTAATTGATCTTCTCTCAATGATTAAAGATGATGCCCGGTCAAAGGCTTTGAGAGACATCATTCCATACGAGTTAATCCACGAATTTGACAATCAGGAACATCAGGTAAGAATTGTCCACACTCCTTGTGATAAACACGACGGAGAGCGAGGGTGGGTAATAAAAACCATGCGGCAAATTCACAAACCAATAGAACCTGAAACCGCTTGGGAATGGCGTAAACGCCAATTCGGTTTTATTTTTGAACAACTCTATCAACAGCGGCTAGAGGAAGTCGCACAAACCGTCAAGCTAGCTCGCAGGCAATCTGAGTCCTTCTACATCCCCCTTGAGTTCCTTCCACAGCATCTGCAATCTCTCATCCCACCAAAAGATACGCCAATCTATACATCAAAATCCTACATAGTGACATTTACTGGGAGAGAAAGTCGTAAATTGGGCGCGATTGTGCTTACAAACAATGGCTTCGCTTTCTCAAACATTTATGGAGCCCCATCTAAGCATCACACTGGTTACATTCCTTATTCACTCATCACGAGATTCAAGAATAGGAAACAGAAAGTGGATTTACATAACTCTCTGCCAGATACTCCCAAGGAAAAGCAACGCTGGGTCTTCCAGGTAGTACGATGCAAAGAATACCTAGAAACCAAAGACGCCTTTAACCAGCGGAAGAAACAATTTGGTGATTTCTTCGAGGACCTTTACCATCAAGCTACAAGACAATAGGATGCTAGAGAGTCTATCAACCGATTAATCGTCTTTGTAGCATTTGGGATTGTAGTATGCTGGGGTACTATCGTAATCGTGGTGAACTAATTCACATAAAAAACAATCCTTACCTATATTGGGCACGGAACTTCACAGTTCTAGAGTGAACAACCCAATGGCTCCCACTTCGAGGAGCTTGCCCACTCGGTTCTTAATCGCGTTCACCGTAAGCCCCAGCCAACGAGCTAGGATCTGATACGATTGCCGACAGTTCACGCCCAGATGTCGGATGAGCAGTGTGTCTGTCACATCGATGTGTATGTGACCCTCCACACCATTGACTCTCTAATCCGCCCCCTAAATATCTACCTCCACTCATAACTACTCACTTGAAGGAGCAGCCTCCACCAAGGTGGATGCCTACACTCTTATATACAACATATCAGGAGAAGCGGGTTTGTTGGTTGCATTACAACGCGGCCAGCTGAGGGATTAATCAATGATTAATAGGACGAGAAAAGTTGTAACACTAGTGATTGGACTAACCCTGTTATTTCTTCTCTCAACTACGTCCCAAGGACAAGTTGCTGCTGATTCACATGTAAGCTATGATCCAATCACTCAAACCTGGACGATTCTACCCACCGGAATCGATGACACCTCTAACATCCAAGGCGCCTTTGACAACGCTGCACCCGGTGATACAATTCACCTAACCGCTGGAAACTTCTACTGTACTCACATCGAAGCCGATGATTTCCATGGCACCTTCAACGGGGCAGGTAAGAAATCCACAACAATCGACGTTATCCCGGGAGGCCCGGTAATTTACGAGTACTTTGGAGGTCTCCAATGGAACTACTTCTTCAAATTTGAAGACGGTGACTTCACTATCTCCGACATGCAATTTGACATCACACCCCAAAACCCCGTAGACCCCTGGTGGTTCGGGGCATATTATACCAGTATCGCTGACATCATCTTCATCACAGGGGACATAGGCTTAGCAAATATCGAACGAGTAGGATTCAAAGCACACTACGGTAACTATGAGGGACGAAATGTTGCCGATGCAATATACTTCTGGGAAGTAGATATCAATGCATATAGCTCAGGGGACCTTGCCGTGTCACGATGCTCCTTCGAGAATGTCGATATAGGCATTGGAGTGGAACGCGTTATCGATTCGAAGATACTAATTTCCCACAACTCCCTAACCACTGGGTCAATTGGCATCATCCTTGCTTATACTCCAAACACACAGTACGCCATCACCAAGAACCATTTCCACGACATGGCATATTGTTCAGTGTACGGCACTATCACTGCAGATGTCGTCATCACTAACAACCGCTTCACAGGCACAGGGTATGGTGGGATCTTCAGCCTTTACTCCGACAGGTGGACAATCCTGGGCAATAATCTGGCAACATTCAATCCCGGACTAGCTGAAATCGTCCTCTACTACTCATCGTATTGCATAGTCGTTGGTGAAGGAAGAGAACACGTCTTAGATATCGGAGGACTCGACAACATCATCACAGGCGTAAACAACATGCAACAAGGAAACGAACTCGGTCAAGACATCAAGGACGCCATCCAACAACTCCACGAACTAATCCAATCCATGCACCCCTAACCCAGTGAAGAAAAACCACACAGACAATTCAAAGGCGGGTAACACCCGCCCCCTCAACCTTTTTTATAATACGTCAACTACTACCGAACCAAATAGTCACACATACCTCATTGTTTGTCTACGTTATTCAACCTGAATTTCAGCCCTCTACCATTTAGAAGATGAATACTTTAACCAGAAAAGCTTTTACCAAGACAGGTGCAATACTTCTTGACCGAGGGAATCTGATGCAATTTGATATTATGAACGGAATTTTAGCACTGTTGTATGTTATCCTACTCATCGCTTGGATACCACTCATAATTCGATACTGGATAACATGGAAACGCCTAAAACAATACTT
>JABXGV010000069.1 GCA_016550485.1 archaeon | reverse complement strand
TAGCAGTATACCATCTAGGGAATAACCATCTCAAGCCAAGGTTTAGCAGAGTCGTTGACTCTACTAGGCGTCCATGGCTAATCAAAGTCGCATCGCTACTGGGTCTGTCACTGCTGATAGGCGTAATCACATGCATTTCGGTTGTATCTTGGGCATATATGTACCATTATCCCTTCTACCCCTGGAATTTCCCCTAGCTACACACTACTCTACAAGATCTTAACCACTACAGGATGATATTTCCCACTCCTAGCAGACTAGCCGGGAACCAAGGTAATGGGAGCTAGATAGGGTGAAAGATGGGACCAGAAAATTCAGGACGAGGACTGATTAGCTGTTGTTGCATTTCGCGGCGCACTCGGCTGATAATTCGGCGGCGGTCAGGAAGTTTGTATCGTTGAGCAAGGTGCAGCGTTTTTTCATAATACTCCTTGGCTAATCCTAGTTTCTCTTGGATGTGGCATAGGCGGGCGAGATTCCATGTTGTCAGAAGGCTATCACGGTCAAGCCGCAGTGCTTCCTGAAAGAGCGCCTCAGCCCTTGACCAGTGCTGCTTCGCAAAGGCTTTGGCCGCACAAGCAAACTTATTGGCGGCTACCTGTTGAATCGTAGCCGGAGAAAAACAGGTGATGTTATGAACCTTGGAAACTTGCGTTCGCGTCTCACGTAGCTCCTTAATTACAGTTGACCGCGATTTCCCAGCGACCACCAACTTTTCAAGCGTCCCTTTCCCTAGCTTCTGAATCGTCGAGAAAGCTTGTTGCTGGGTTCCCACATCAAGTGGAAGCTGAACTAACAGGTGTAAGAGGATAGCAGGGAGGTTCAACTCGACCATGGTGTTTAGCATATCAAGTTGGTCAGCAACTGTTGAAGCAGGGAGAATTTCACTCCGGATGGCTTCCTGCAGAAACACTAAGATCATTTGCGGGTTATACACCGCTGTGTCGATAATGCTCTGGTGCAACAACTGCTCATCGAACCCTTGGGTAAGCTGCAGCGCATAGAGTCTAAATTGATCAAGAAGTTGCTCTTGATCGAGGGCTGTTACTTGATTATCGAGGTCGACAACACCTTTCTCTTGGAGTGCCCGTCTCACCCACGATATCAGTTGATACGATTTGTATTCCTGGGGCTTCTGGCAGGTGACGCGAATTACTGGTTGTATTGAACCTTTGCCCTGCCGAACTGTCTTTATCTGTACAAAGCCCGTTTGCTGCAGCATCTGGGTCAGGAGTTCCTCGGGGAAGGCGAACCGGTGAGTCATGCCTGGCGTGTCCAACCCGAATATCCAATTCATGAGGTATTTTCGATGGCTTTTCCCCTTTCGGAGAAAGACTCTGAATGCTTCCTCAATATCCGGGGTTTCTAGGAGAAGGATTCCCCCGGGTTGGAGCACCCGGAAGCACTCCGCTAGCGCATAAAGGCTCTTTGCGGCACCGAGATGTTCAATCACTTGTGTACATTCAATTAGACTGGCTTGGTTGTCCTCAAAGGTGAGAAAGGTAGCGGACATGATTTGATCTGCAACAGTGTTGTTGAAAGCGTCAACATTCACATAGCCTCTCTTGTAGATTAAGCCGCAGCCCAGATTAATCTTCACCTGCGCTTCACCAGCAATTCCATTAGCTCAGATAACCCTTATCCACGTTACCCTACACAGATGGGGCTTAATACCTTCTCCACAAGTAATACAATTGCTGTGTAATTAATTCTCGAAGTCACGAGGACCTAGAGCTCCATACAGTGTGCCTGGGATGTATCCTGGCCATCGACCGATATTCGATAAATACCAGACACCAAGCAAGCCTACTGTGATAACTGCAATTATTCCTAGTGTGATAACAAACCACTTCAACCAACTCGGAAACCCACTTGACGATTCAGATGATGGTGCTAGTGCTTTCTGCACCTCCATTGGTTCTAATCCCACAAGGTCTCCCAAGTGATGAAGCCGTTCTAGCTGTTCCTCGGATACAAGTGAAGCTCCCACAGCTCTTGCCAAAAAGCGGTAGAAGATCGGGTGACTATGTAAACGAATGAAATCTAACCCTCGTTGGGTAAATCCCGTTCCCGACATATCTAACAATATATAATTCGTATTAGAAAAAGGCTTCCCCCAGCTCTATTGGTGCAGAGCAGAGTTTTTGGGAAACCCTTTGTCTAGGTGTCAAGGACGCTGTTGTCTCTTGTTTTCAATCGCACGAAGACAGTAAGGGTCACGGTGGAGTCTCCCAGTCATCGTATAAGACACAGCAGAGCAGCCTCCTTTGCAACGTCGCTGGAAGGTGCAATGTCTACATTCCCCACCTAGGTCACTATCACGGACATGGCGCGAATACGAAAATGAATGGTCGTCACGCCAAATCTCTTGAATCGATCGTTCTCGGATATTTCCTTCAACAAAGGGGTCTGATAGTGCAAGACAGCCGATAATGTTGCCGTTACTCTGGATTCCGAGGGTGGAAATTCCTGCTTGGCACCCACGCCAGGGTTGGACTTGGACTTCTGCTAAGTAACGTGAGAAGTAGCCCATATCATGGGCGCCAGCTACCTTGAGGTCTTTTGTTGCGTATTGTTTCCTCGAGGCGGCAATGAATAAGCCTAACGCGTAGAACTCCTCTTCGGACAGAACATATTCACGAGTAAGCCGTCCAAAAGGCGTTGCCATTTGAATCTGCCATGCAACCCCCTTACCTACGAGTCGTTCTCGGATAGCGGACAGTTCACTCAGATTCAATTTATGCACAGTAGTGATTACCCCTGTGGGGAGCCCTAAATCAAGGAATTGATCAATTGATGCCATCGCTCGGTTAAAGGACCCTTTCATTCCACGTATGCGGTCATGGGTGGCGGCGGTTCCACCATCTAAACTTACTGCCATCAGTTCAGGCTGGATTTCTTTGAGTTGTTTGATTATCTGTTTTGTAACTGAGAAGCCATTTGTGATGATGGATACATCCATGCCCACCTGGTGTGCCTGCTCGGCAATGAGGTGCCAATCTGGTCTGAGGAAGGGTTCACCGCCCATTAGTGCAACTCCCAGACAATCAATGCTCTTCAGATCCTTACAGAGCTGCAGCGCTTCCTCGGTTGACAGCTCATCTCTTCGTGCTGTACCGGCTGCTGAACCACAGTGCATACAGTGCAAATTGCATTGCAGCGTAATCTCCCACACTGCACAACCCGGACCGTGCCACTCCATAGACAAATAGCCAAAGTGGTGAAACAAGAATCTTTTGTACAGTGAAAAGGAAACCTGCTACAATCGTGCAGCCGCTACTAAATACGGAGTGAGGGACTATTTATCGATTTAGAGCAGAAAAAGAAAGAATCCCCATCGCTTCTCAGCGACGGGGTGAGTTTTGCATTACTCCTGAAGGATTAGTTAGTGTTCAACCGGTTCTGGAAGTAGCTAGAGTCTTCTACTCCTCTTCCTCTTCAAAGAGGCTTTTACTGGAGCTTCGGGCACGCTGCATGCTTTCTGCGGCGTCTTGGTCGGCGATGGCAGCCACCTGTTTTGCCCGCATGGGGGCTCGACGGGCTGCTTCTGCTTTCTGGCGCACAGCAACTTCCTCAGCTTCCTCGACTTCCCTTTCTAGGACGCGACTGGCCCGTTTCATAGCCTTGGCAAGTGCAGGAGGAGCACGAGTGCCAGCTGCACGCATAGCTTCTTGGGCCTCCTCGAGGATTTGCTGACTGCGGCGGACATCACCTCGGTATTGCTCCTCACCTGCACGCTGAACAACAAAGGTGGTAGGCAACTCAGCATCCATAGTTTCGATTATCTGGTCCGCTTCTTCGGTAACTTTGACACGCTGTGTAAAGACCCGCATCCGCTGTTGACCGTCCTCATCCGTATAGCTGACTTGGAGCTGGATAGGAATTTCAGCAGCTTTCACCTTTCGCTTTGGAGCCAAACGCACGTACACCTCACGATCAGCCGTGACAGACCCTAATCGAAGCCCTTCCTGTACAGCCTTTGGTTGGGGTGCACCCAATCCGCTGACTTCAGCTACCTCCACATCCTTTGGAGTAATCACTCGAAGCCTTACGCCTCGGGCGACGATTTTCTCCCGAGAGCTAGCGCCAAGAGCGGAAGCTAGGTCGCTGGTATCGGCATAATACATGGTACCGCCGGTTTCCATTGACATGACTGCTAGGGCTTCCAATGCCATGAAGGCGCTGGGGTCCTTGATGCCGACGACATCGACGATTATGCTTGCGTTTGCCGCCTCTGCTGCTAGGTTCTCGTAGAGCTTGGCGCCCTCTTGGCTGGAGCCGCCCTCAAGCCGTCCGACCCCCTCGTTGGCGAGGCCGTCAGTGAGGAGGAAGACGCGTCCGCCCCGCTTCTTCATGATCACATAGGCTGCGACCATGGCGGGACCTAGCGCGGATGCGCGTTGGTGGTGGAGTTTCTCGATGCTTTCGACCCAGTTCTTTCTGGTTTTCTTCAAAGGCTTGAGTTCGATCTTCTTTAGCGCATTCTCTACAGCCTTGGTGATTTCCTTGACACTATAGCGTGTGTCACCGCTAATTCTAAGGATTTCCTTGAGTTTCTCGTCATAGATCATGACATCAGTTGTGAAGGCAATCAGGCCGAAGGTTGTGTCAGGTTGGTTAACACCCAGGTCGGTGATGGTACGGATGAGTGATTCCTTGACCGCTTCGAGCTTGCCGCCGCTCATCGACCCTGAAACATCGATGACCGCGAGGAGGGTGTCTTCAGTGATGGGCTTGGCGGTGCCGGTTAGCCTGCCCAGCATAAACTCAGAAATGTCCGCTCCAGGCATCAGGTCCTTTGGGATGATGTTCATGGTTCCACAGAACTCACAGAGAAAGTACTTGCCCCTGCTGGGGTCAACCTG
>JABXGV010000068.1 GCA_016550485.1 archaeon | reverse complement strand
GTAAAGGAGTGTGGGGCGCTGCCCGTTATCCACATCAAGAAGGTGGCTAGGGCGGACGATGTGGCAGCCAACGTGAAGCGCAACGCGAAGCCCGGTGAGGGGAAGCTCTACTCTGGCGGCAATCGACTCGGGACCAATATCTTCGAAGAGGAGTTGGATGAAATGCTTGACCTCAGTTTTACCTTTGTATTCGTGTCCAGTCTTGGCGATAATTGCATTGATGTGTTCTAATAGCGCCTTGTCCTCTTTGAGGCGAACAGAAGCGCCTTTTAGCATTTCAAAACAGCCATGGCAAGGAGTTAATATTGGGAGCCCTTGTTCTTCAGCAACAGCGAGGTTTCGAGCCGTTATTGCCAGGGCTGCATGATGATCGATATGGGGGAGAGTCAATGGATTAGGACAACAGGTGAACCCATCGATTTCCTTTACAGGAATGTCGAAGTAGCGTAGTGTTTCCCGGATAGCGATTTCCATGAAGGGTAGCCTGTTTGGGATTACGCAGCCCATATAGAGTGCCCATGTGTGGTGTGCCATTAGGTATCTCCTCCAGCTTCTGCAGCCTGAACCTCTTGACGTTCCTTGATTTGTTTTAACCGCTTGGTGAGTTCTGTTGCCTTGGCAATTTTCACGAGGTCTTTACTGCTGCGATTTTTCAGTGGAATCGGCGGCAAACCTAACTGTTCGCGTCGCTTATTTACAGATTCGCTTGGCGCCAGCGCCCAACCCGAGGCGAGGATGTTTTCTACTTCGGCGGCAATATCTTTAGGAGCGAGTCCCAATGAACAAGCGAGGTTATGCAGCTCGAGGATAAGCTCGGAAACTGGGACTTTTTGTGGGCAATGCTCCAAGCAAGCATGGCAGCTAGCGCACAACCAAAGTTCGGGGGTCTCTAATAGTCGCCGTGCCTGCCCCTCAATGGTTGTGCGTACAAACCGGCGTGGGTGATAAATTTCCGCTCCGGTCGCCCGAGAGATTGGGCAAGCAGCTACGCAGGTGCCGCACGCAAAACAGGAGAGGGTGTCTACACGTTTCGAGAGTTTTTCGGCGATTTCTTGCAAGCGCTGCTCTACATTCATTTCTAACACCGTGTTATGTCCCTGCTTTGGGTTTTGGTCTCGGGGGATTCAATAGGCGTTCTAGCCGTTTTTCTAGCTCAGGGCGTATTCGCTCATTCTCTGCAATAATAGCCTCTCTGCCTATCTCCTTCAGCTGAGCCGTCATCTCGCTGATAACATGCGCCCATTTATCGCCTTCCGCAGCAGAAACCCATTCCAGCCTAAACCGCCGCTCGTCCAAGCCCTTCTTCTTCAACCATGCTGCAATTCGATTAAATCGCTTCCATGCCCAGACATTCCCCCCGATGTAGTGGCAGTCGCTGCCAGTTTCGGTCAAGCGACACCCTGACATCAATACCATGCCTGCACCTCGACGAAATGCATCCAACACAAAGTGCTCGGAATACCGACCAGAGCACATCATCCGAATAGCGCGAATGTTTGTGGGATAATTGTAGCGGCTGATTCCAGCAAGGTCAGCCCCCGCGTAGCTGCACCAGTTACACAGCATTCCTAGAATTTTGTCTTCCGGATTGTCTTCTAGTAATGCTGCGATTTGACTCATTATCTGCTCATCAGTGAAGTGGTGTTGGGTAATTGCATTCGCGGGACATTCAGCGACACAGGTTCCGCAGCCGTGGCACTTTGCAGGTGTGACAACGGCTGCCTTCCCAGGTTCAGCGGTAATAGCACCATAGGCACACCGCTTTACGCAGATGCCACATTTGATGATTGTATTGCGGCATAGATCAGGGTTGACCTCGGCGACAATTGGTTCTATTTCCCATTCATCTTGTGTGATAATCCGTAGTGCCCGTGATGCTGCTGCACTCCCTTGGGCGACACTAGCGGGGATATCCTTGGGTCCTTGAGCAGAGCCACAGAAGAATACCCCCTCCGTCGCAGCATCCACAGGTTTGAGCTTGGGATGGGCTTCCATGAAGAATCCCGAGGGTCCTACAGGAACATTTAGAACGCGGGCCAGTTCTTGGGTTCCTTTGCTTGGGATAGCGGCAGTGCTTAGAACGACGAGGTCAAATTCACGTTTGGTTGGGTGACCTGTGGAGATATCTTCCGCGTGAACAATGAGGTTTTTCGTGGTGGGGTCTTCACTGATTTCGGCTGGACGTCCTTGCTGGAAACGAATACCTGCGTGACGCGCCCGACGGTAGAACTCCTCGTAATCTTTGAATGTGGTACGGATATCCATGTAATAGATGGTGATTTCTGCATCTGGGTATTTCTCACGGAGAAGTAGGGCGTTCTTGATGGTGTACATGCAGCAGAAGCCAGAGCACCAGATATGGGTCCGCTCATCACGGGAGCCCACGCATTGAATGAAAGCGATGCGGTGGGGTTTGTGCATATCGGAGGGACGAACAACTTTACCTTCGGTAGGTCCAGCGGCGTTGATGAGTCGCTCTAGCTCCATTGCTGTTATTACATTGGGGTAGACACTGTAGCCGTACTCAGTAATCGGAGTGGGGTCATACGGTTCATACCCGGTGGCTACGATTATGGCCCCGACTTCGATGGTATGGCTTCTCTCCTCATCATCCAAGATTATCGCGTCAGCCCCAGAGGCTTTGCAGGCTTCATCACACATCAAGCAAGCACCAGCAGAGTCAGATTTCAGTCCAAGGCAGTGGTCAATATCAATGAGGTAGGCTGAGGGAACTGCCTGAGGATAGGGGATCCAGATGGCGTGGCGCCATCCGAGGTTGGCGTCAAAGTTATTGGGAACCACAACGGGGCATACCTCTATGCATTGGGCGCAGGCGTTACATTTGTCGAGGTCCACGAAACGAGGACGCTCAGTGACCTGAACAGTGAAATTCCCGACAAACCCTTCTACCTTGGTTACTTCAGCGTAGGTAATTAGCTCGATGTTCGGATGGCGTGACACCTCAGCCATCTTGGGTCCTAAGATACAAATGCTACAGTCCAGTGTGGGGAACGTCTTATCCAGAAGAGCCATGATGCCGCCTACCGTGGGTGAACGTTCGACAAGGTACACCTTGTACCCTGCATCAGCGATATCCAGGGCTGCGTGGATGCCTGAAACGCCACCACCAATGATCAGGGCTTTTGGTGTGACTCCCACCTTAAGTACTTCAAGGGGTTTGAGGTGTTGGGCTTTAGCGACAGCGGCGGCAATCTGATCTGCTGCCCGGACTTGACAGCCTTCAGGGTCACTTGCGTGGCACCAGCTACCTTGATCACGAATGTTGGCCATCTCGAAGAAGAACTGGTTAAGACCACCGTCCTGGGTTGTACGACGGAAGGTTGGCTCGTGCATTCGCGGAGTACAGGCAGCAACAACAACGCGGTCCAGTTTGTGTTTTTCAATGGCAGCCTTGATTTCCTCTTGACCAGGATCTGCACAAGTGAACTTATTGACCATAGTACATACGACGCCTTCTAACTTTGAGGCACCTTCAGCTAGAGCGTGACAATCTACGACACCCGCGATGTTGCGACCGCATTGGCAGACGAATACACCGATTCGGGGTTTTCTGGGTTTGGAAGGAGGGGTCTCTGGGATTTGCGTCACCACCAAGGGATTCTCATTCACCTACTTAGGGTGAGAGAAGAAGTTACGTTTTTGGCTTTAAGTCTTAGGAACCTTCATCTCTAAGATGAGAACCAGTTCGTTTAAGCACGAATAAGGATTTTAATCAGGGTACCGTTCTGATAGAAGACGTGTAACCTCGTCAAATATCTTGTTCACGCCGTTTCCATCCTTCGCTGATGCTTCAACATAGGGGGCGTTATACTTCTCTGCGTAGGTTTTACCCTGTTCAGGAGTCACTGGGGGTTGGGGAAGGTCTGAATCCTCGCGTTGGTCAGTTTTATTACCCACAACCACCATAACGACGTCGCTTTCTACTTCGTGGAGTCGGGCAATCCAATTTGTTAGGTTTTCCAAGGTGTAAGGTCGAGTGACATCAAAGACTGCGATGGCGCCACGTGCCCCCCGGAAGTAAGCATTGGTGATGTCTCGAAAGCGCATCTGCCCCCCTATATCCCAGATTTGGAGTGTCGCCTTCCAGCCATCGTGTGAAACTTGCTTGACCGCGAAGTCGACTCCCACAGTCAGCTTTGTTCCTGCTTCGAACCAGCCTGTTGTGTGACGTCTTAAAATGCTGGTTTTGCCGACGCCGCCTTCTCCAATGAAAAGTACCTTGAATACACTTCTCATTCTCTAGCCCTACGTCAATCGTTCACCTGTCTATCTATGTTAAGTGAACTAGCGTTAAAATCTTTGTACTGGCTCTGAAAACCCTTGGACAATATAGTTTTTCTTAACCAAAGAGAGGAGGGCTATCTTCCGGTGTAGGATAGCGTTCAGCGAGAAGGCGAGTGATATGGTCGAAGATTTTGGGAACCCCACTTCCATCCTTTGCAGACGCTTCAACATATGGTGCACCATATTTCTCTGCAAAGCGCCGCCCAACCTCCGGGGAGATAAAAGGATGAGCTGATGGGAGCACTCCTCGGAGGTCGCCCTTATTGCCAACTACGACGAGGGGGATTTCCCCCTCAGCGTTGAAGAGGCGACTAATCCAATCTTCTAATGCGTCCATGGTAGTTAGCATTGTGATGTCGAAGACCGCGATGGCTGCCCGTCCACCTGCGAAGTAATAGCTTACAAGATCGCGGAAATGCATCTGTCCAGCAAGGTCCCATATCTGGAGAGTTGCCTCCCATCCGTCACAGGCTACCTCGCAGGAGGCAAAATCGACCCCTACGGTTTGCTTCATATCTTCTGTGAATATACCCTCGACATATCGTTTGAGCAGACTGGTCTTACCGACTCCACCTTCCCCAAGAAAGAGTACTTTAAAGAACATCATTTCGATTTCGACTCCGGGTCTTCATTCACTTACTGATTTCTGGCTTTCACGAGCCAGGAACCAGTGACTACGGAACAATGATCCTATTCTAGGACCCTTCCGATTGCTAAGCCTCTAGTCTTGATAACTGCAGTAGCCCATATCAAGTTTACGTTTGGGGACCAATGCCCTCCTTTTTTCTGAATTCTCCTCAGATTTATCAGGAAAACCTGAGTAGTGGCTTGTTAACCACTTGTTGTGTCCTGCTGCCTATCTGCACTTACTCTTTTCGGTATAGAATTCTATCCAAGGTTCCGGTCACGGCTAGGACTAAGAGTAGTGTACCAAGTGCCGCTGCTCCACCACGGGCTATGGCGGGAAGAGCATTAATTACGGAGGGAATAGAGATAACCAGGCCAATGGCTAGCCCAAAGGCACGGGCACGCCCAGTCCCGGGCTTAGGAGCCAGCTGCCTACCGAGCATAACATACATGACGATGGGTACAATCAGAAATATTGCACCAACCGCAAGGGCACCGAAGTAGAGAAGGCTTCTAGGCACGGTAATCCACCAGTTATCTGCAAGATCCGGAAACAGGAGGAGCGCAGCAACAACTGCGGATACCAATGGTATGAAGGGGAGTAATACTGCTGTCTTCCGTTCCATCGCATTAAAGGCACTCGCTGCTATGAACGCTCCTGCTAGAAGGGTTAATGCCCACGATACTGTGCCTAGGTAGATGCCAAAGGGGAAATCGGTCATGACTCGTGTGTACGCAGAAAAGGCTGCGCACACAAAGAAGCCCCAAATCAGTCCAGTAGCAAGGAATCGCCTGTGAAGGAATCGTTCTAGAGTGTACGACGCGCCTATAGAAGCAAACCCGGCGG
>JABXGV010000067.1 GCA_016550485.1 archaeon | reverse complement strand
GTCTTTCCAATAATGGGACAGTAAAATGCCTGAACTTCCGGATCTTGAAGTCGCAAAGGACGTACTCAACAGGCGTGTAATCGGGCGGACAATAGAAGCGGTAGAACTCTTTGACCCGATTGTACTCCGGCGCCCAGTAGCTGAAGCCTTCCAACATGAACTTCAAAGCCGCACAATACAAGACGCCCAGCGATACGGGAAATTCCTCATTCTTCTCTTTACGCCACCCGCTCGGCTCTACATCAACTTCATGCTTGTCGGTCACCTTGCCATTCAACCCCCCTCAGACAGAATCATGAAGAGCACAGGATTTCGGCTCCACCTCTCTGGAAACATCGACCTCCGCTATTACGATGGGCGCCGCATGGGGAAGATCTATCTGCTCCTAAAAGACGAACCCACATCGCTAATCCCCACTTTCGATGAGCAGGGGCCCGATGCCCTAGACCCAGCGCTCACCCTTGACATGTTTCGTGCTCATATCCGCAAGTTCAACGCCCAAATCAAACGAGTCCTAAAGAACCAAGGCTTCATCGCAGGAATCGGTAACGCCTACTCCAATGAAATCCTCTACGAAGCCCACATCAATCCCTTCCGAAAACGCAGCACCCTCACCCCCACAGAAATAGACGCCCTCTACTCAGCTACAAAAGCCGTGCTACACAACGCTATCACAACAATCACTACACGAAGCGGCGATAATCTCCACTTCAAGATCCGCGACTTCCTTCAAGTCCACGGGAAAAGCGGCCAACCCTGCCCACGATGCAAAACCCAGCTCACCACCGTCAAAGACGGGCTCGATTTCGTCTATTATTGTCGTAAATGCCAGGTTTAGCTAAGAATTTGCGTTGAACTGAGCATTAAAATATGACCTCAAAGGTTCAAACATCATTCCTCTTCACGCTATTCGATAAAAGTAAAATAAGTTCAGGTGAAATATCTTGGAAATTAAACGAATCGCCGTCGTCGGAGCAGGCGCCATGGGCACCGGCATCGCCTATCAAGCCGCTCGCTTCGGCGTTGAAGTTAATCTGACTGACGTCAAAGAAGAATACATCAACAATGGCATAAGCAAAATCAAAGGCTTTGTCAAAGACGGGGTCCAACGCGGAAAATTGGACCTCAAGGAAGCAAAGGTAATCCTTGACCGCATTCATAAAACCCCAGACCTCGAAGCCTGCGTCAAAGATGTAGACTTAGTACTCGAAGCGGTCTTTGAAGACATGAAAGTCAAACAGGAACTCTTCAAGAAAATCGAAACCTTCGCCGGTCCCGACACTATCTTCGCCACCAACACCTCCTCTCTCAGCATTACCGAAATAGCCGCATCCACCAAACGACCAGCCAAGGTTGTCGGAGTCCACTTCTTCAACCCTGCTTACACTATGAAGTTGGTGGAAATTGTGGTTGGCAAAACGACATCTGAGGAGACCGTCGAGACAGCCACCAAGTTTGCGCAGAAGCTCGATAAGACCACGGTCCGATGTAAGGACTCGGCTGGATTCATCGTGAACCGCATTCTTGGTGCCTTGATGGGCGAGGCTTTCAAGATTTTGCAAGAGGGGCTGGCAACAGCGGAGGATATCGACACGGCGATGCAGCTTGGTGCTAACCACCCGGTTGGCCCTCTTACCCTCGCAGATTATGTGGGTCTTGACATTGCCAGAGCCGTCGCGGAAACTTTGCACCGCGCCTACGGTGACTGCTATGCCACACCTAAAATCCTAGTAGGTTTGGTGGAAAGTGGTAAACTCGGAATGAAATCCGGGGAAGGCTTCCACAAGTACACCAAGTAGACCTGATTTATGCGTATACAAATAGGAGGAAACTCAAAAAATGGCAGACTATGAAACTGTAAAGTTTGATATTGAAGGCCACTTTCTAGCCGACACTGAGATGATCGGCGTCGTCACCCTTAACAGGGCTGCGAAATTGAATGCCATCAATCCTCAGCTTGTCGAGGATCTAGGTAAGGTCTTTGATGAAATCGAAAAGAACAAGGATGTCCGAGTCGTAATCATTCGATCCGCCTCCGAGAAAGCCTTCTCGGTTGGTGCAGATGTGGCAGCAGCAGCATCGATGATGAGCGAGTTGGACAAAGCCCGTGAATTCGTAGCAACTGGTCAAAAGCTGTTCAGGCGCATTGCAAGCTTTCCGAAGCCGATAGTAGCTGAGCTCAATGGGTTCGTGCTGGGTGGTGGGCTGGAGCTTGCGATGTGTTGTGATCTTCGTATCGTCGAAAAAGGTGCAAAACTAGGGAACCCTGAAGTTCAGCTTGGCTTAGTGGCAGCGTGGGGTGGAACCCAGCGGATGGCAAAGATCGTTGGCATAGGTAAAGCCAAAGAGCTCATCCTTTCGGGACGCCAAGCAACTGCTGATGAAGCGCTAGCTTGTGGTCTCGTGAACAAAGTCGTGGAACCAGACGAGCTCCACTCTGAAGCCCTCTTCATGGCTCAACAAATCGCGGACAACGCACCGATTGCAGTGCGGTATTCAAAGCGGCTCATCAACATGAGCTTTGATGTTCCCATCGAGAAGGGTAACGCCGAAGAGCTTGATGCTATCTGCTCTACCTTCACCACCAAGGACTTACAAGCGGGTATAACAGCCCTCTTCTCAAAGTCCAAGCCGAAATTCACTGACGAATAGACAACATCAGTCCAATTTCGTAAATGTAGAAGACTCTATTAGCAGCAACCGCTACACAATCAAAGAAAGAACTATTGAGGTGAACAACAAGTGGCAATACCCAAAGTCGCTGTGGTCGGCATCGGTCACAGCAAATACGGAAATCGTGGCAAAGCTTGGTCTGACAAGGTTGACAAAGACATAACCTACCCTGCGACGACTATCCGTGAACTCGCCCATGAATCCTACTTCCCCGCACTAGAACACGCTGGCATTACCAACAAAGACATCGAAAGCTCGGTCATCGGCATTGCAGCAGAAGCCTTCGCAGGACAAGGCGCCGCTGCAGCCCTTATCGCAGACGAAGTGGGTATCATCGGTAAACCGACTATGCGCGTCGAAACCGCCTGCGCCACAGGCTCCACCGCCATCCGAACTGCTTGGGCGCAAATTGCTTCTGGTCAGTTCGACGTAGTTGCAGCAATCGGCGCAGAGACGATGAAGTGGATTTCAACAGCGTACGCAACTGAACTTATGTCCATGGCTGGAGATCATCGATGGGAGTATCCGTACGGCATTAGTTTCCCCACCTTTTACTCGCTTTACGCCAGCCGAAAAATGGCCGTGGATGGACTGACCCGTGACCAGCTCTCAATGGTTGCAGTCAAGAGCCACGAGTACGGCTACTACAACAAACTCGCTCATCTACGCGAAAAAATCACCGTCGAACAAGCCAACAAGGCGGTAGCAATAGCCCTCCCACTTCGACTCTACGACTGCTGCCTCATCAGCGACGGCGCAGCAACTGTAATCCTCGCAAACGAGGAAAAGGCCAAGGAGATGTCCAGCGAACCCCTCTGGATCACCGGGGTCGGCTGCTCCTCCGACACCATGCGCGTCACCGACCGCCCCAACCTCACCAACCTCGCCGGCGCACAACGTGCAGCCGCCATGGCATACAAACAATCCGGTCGAACCGCCAAGGACATCGACGTCGCGTATGTGCATGACTGCTTCAGCGTCGCCGAGGTCATGGCCTACGAAGACCTAGGCTTCTGTGAACGCGGTCAAGGCGGAAAATACATCGAGGAACGCGGCGCCTACATTGACGGTCCCGGCGTGCCAGTCAACGTCGATGGCGGACTCAAATCCAAGGGACACCCCCTCGGCGCCACTGGCATCGGACAGGTCGTCGACGCCTATAAGCAACACTTCCAAATGGCTGAGAAAGGACGCCAAGTGCCCAAGGTCGAAATCAGCCTCACACACAATGTTGGACAACACGGGCAATTTGTGAACATATTTGTACTGGAGCATTAACGCAGATGAATAGAAACATGTTACTGATGAGGTGAATCAAAGTGAGTAGTGAACCGTTTCTGGGTCTTGTGCATGACAACCGTATGACGGCGGGGCTCCGGAAGTTTATTGATGGCTTGCGAGAGGGGAAGTTCTTGTCGACGCGGTGTAAGAAGTGTGGCAAGGCGTTTTTGCCGCCACGGTTTGACTGTCCCTGTGGTGGAACCGACATGGAGTGGTTTGAGGTGAAGCCGGAGGGGGAGTTGTATGCGTGGTCGATTGTCCACGTGGCACCGGAAGCCATCGCCCGGAAGACTAACATCCCCTACGTGGTTGGGGTGATACAGTTTGAGGGTGATCTGTTGCTCTCAGGTCAT
>JABXGV010000066.1 GCA_016550485.1 archaeon | reverse complement strand
GTGTCGCTATTGCTTGTGCTTTGATGAATAACCCCAAGCTTGTCCTTGCCGACGAACCCACAGGCGACTTGGACCTTGTCAACGCAGAGGAAATCCTCGACCTCTTCAGAGAACTAAACGCAGAATATGGAACCGCGTTTCTCATCGTCACGCACAGCCAACAGATTGCCTCTAAAGCGAATCGTACCCTTGAACTCCGTGACGGTATCATCAGTGGTACCCACGACTCTGCAGTCTTTCTCCGGCAACTGCATAAAACTCGTGTACTAGAACTAGATACCCAAGACCGCCTGCCTCTGCCAGATAATATCCTTGAACAGCTAGGCAATCCCCGCCGTTTTCAAGTTGAAGTCAGTGACTCAAAGATTATACTTACACCCTACACGGAGGGTGAGGCAGCAGCAGTACAAGTTCAGCTTGTCACCTGCAGAATCTGCGGTAAATTAGTCTCTTCGAGCAGAGTAACCTGCCCGAACTGCGGAACAGCCCTTTAAACAAGCCCAGCTGACCATCAGAACCTCGCTTACGTGTTGCCTTGCTAGTGGATGACAGGTAGTAGTTAGAGAACTGCAGTTCTAGGAGTTAGTCGCGTTCAAGTTCTCCAGCACGGCGAAGTTCGAAGACCACAACATTATGTGGATCAGGGCAGGCAACATAAGCACGGTCAGGATCCGGCTCCCAAGGCAGGATTCCACCATATTCAAGGACTGTGAGGAAGGGGTACATGGAGTTGTAGGCCCACCTGCACACCTTCTCTTTCTCCTCGGGTTTGGAGAGATCGAATTCCTCACCAAGCTTGTAGAGCCTGCAGGGATTCTTGCCTGGTTTGTGGCGCAGCTCATGGACACGGGCAATGATACGATATTCTTTTGCCATTATTTTCACACCTCTAATATGTACTCCCTGTTTCCTGTATCTGCCTAAAATCTTATTTGAAGGAATTTCATTAGGTATTCAAAACGCGTGGTGAGTCAATGGACGCATTTACACACTTGTTCTTACAAAGCACTGTGATGTGGGCTCTGCTAGGTCTGGTGGGAGTCCAAGGATGGTTCACTGAGAAGTCTGTGAGGCAGCTAGCTTTCTGGCCAGTGATGTTCGCGGGTATTGCTCCCGACTTTGATATCTTCATTCCCAACGGACATCGCCTTTTCCCAACACATTCGCTGGTTTTCCCTGCTATTTTCGCTCTGATTGGTCTGGTGCTTTGGGCAACCAAACAGTCCCAAATTACATATGTGGTCTCCTGGTCGATGGGGCTGCAATGGCTCTTTCATCTGTTCCTTGATTTAGATGGATATGCAATGGGATTACTTTGGCCCTTCTCCCCCTTGGTGTTTTCAATCTCCCTAGTTAGGTATTCTGCTGCTGATGGGTTCCGTTTCCTACAAGTGCTAGTAATGACCCCTCAAGAATGGATTGACTGGGGACGTGCTGCGCTTACAAACCCGGTTTGGGTCTTCGAGCCAGGGGTACCAGTCTTGTCTCTAGCACTCTTCCTACTAACTGTGGGACGAGCCTTCTGGCCTTGGTGGCCTTGTGGTAGAAAGCAAGAAAGTTCGATAGGTGAATCTTAAGTGGTGGGTATTCTCATCGCTGCGGGCGTCACAACCGTCCTAGTCCTTCCCATCATCTACGTGATGTGGTGGAGTTCCAAGACCTCGTGGGCTACCCTGCTGCCTTTCCTGATTCAACTCCCGATGAGTCTGCTGCTCAACCTGACCCTAAAACAATGGTTTAGTGGCGTTATTCTTGGGCTGGGATTACCTGAATTTTCAGCGCTTCTGCTACTTCTGCTTGTAGCGCCCATCACTGAGGAAGCGGTTAAATTGCTGAGCCTCCCCCTTCTTTGGTATTCACCCCTTCCTCATCCAGCTGCAACGGGTGAGCCGGTGGGTAGTTGGCGACAAATCCGTGCAGGAGGCGTGATGAGTGGTCTAGGCTTTGGTGTTGGCGAAATCTGGGCTATCGCCACCCTTGTAAGCCTACTGAATCCGGCAATAGGTGGGTATCCGTGGTTTTTCTATCAGGGATTCATTATTGAGCGGTTCCTCGTCGTTTTCATTCATGGATTGACCGCTCTGGTTAGTTATTGGGGCTATTGGCGATGGCTTCCCGTCACCTATCTTGCAGCAGTGGGTCTACACACGGCAGTAAATGCACCGGTTATTCCCTACCAGCTGGGAGTGATTGGGTATATGCCAGTATTACTCTATCTTGTGTTCCTTAGTGTTGTAGCCTTTTTCGTAATTTTAATCACTCTTACGAAGCCGGAGAAGCGCCCAAGAAGGTCCAAAGGTAAACCAAATCAGTAGACTCACAGAATTCCTGTCGCTTTCGAAAGAGTTTTTTAATGTTACTTCTTTCGTGCTCTACCAAAAGGATTTACAGGCTATTAGGTCCTTCGAGTCAACTCTCCCCTGAACCCTACTGGAGTACAATAGAATGACTGACACACCCTCATCTGAAGGCTCTACACCAACCGGCGACGACTGGGAAAGCGAGGATACAACCCCTTTACCTGCCCAGGAATACGTTAAATCGAACTCGCTAGGTAAAGCAAGGTATGTTGCTGGCTATGTTTTTCACGGGATTCGCCGACACAAGCGACGAACATTCAGCCTCCTATTAGGCGTGATGATTGGCGTAGCACTAGTGGCCAGTGTTTTCGTCTGGACTGATACTGGCGCACGCGTAGCTATTGATGATTTCTTCGCTGAATCCCCCTTCCATTACTTCGTCAATCAACGTCAACGACCAGGTGCAGAAGACCCAAATGCCATCTACCCCGTCAAAGACTGGGTAGACCAGCAACCAGAAACCCTCACCTCATTTGTAGTATACGGGTCTGTGGCATTGATAAATATTGACGGAAACGATCGGGATAACTATAACTTGCAATATCTTCCCTTCGCCTATGGAAACGGGATAAAGGACTGTCAAACCCTGTACGTTTCTGACGCATTCCTAGACCAAGCAGAGCAAGTCTTTCAATATACTGGTAATTTTGACTTACACACTAACGAGATTTTAGTAAGTCAACGTGTTGTCGATGATGCTCTCGAGGTTTTGGGGTTGACCATAACCATTGGTAGCACCCTTACAGTCGCCGTAGCCACATGGTACAACTATAACTTCAACTACGCGCTTATCGGGTGGCTCGCCCCCGTAACCTACTACGATTTGAGAGTGATTGGTATCTATGAGATTGAGCCAAAATATGATGCAATGCACATTGCGTTCCCCACCTACTCTCGCGTCAACTATTTCATGCAAGGTGCTGAGGTTGTTTTAGGTTGGACTGACAGCATCATGCTGCATGAGGATCTCCTACGGAATGATCCTAGTCAACCCGATGATGCTATAGCATTAAATGTCATGTATCCACGCCTTCTAGTGACAGTTGATCCCGAGGGAGTCTACGCCCAAGGTATAGACCGGACAGCTGACATACTTGAATCACTCTTTGCAAGATTAGAGAACTCACAAGATGTTTTTGTCTGGGGGAGGGATGGCATAAACCGTCTAATCATCTACATTAACGCCTACAAAGAAAGACTTTCGATGGTTGTCCTAGTTGCACCGATTATACTTCTCTCAGTATTACTTACAACCTTTACATCGAACTTGTTCTTATCTGGTCGAGGTGCAGAAGCTGCCATCCTACGAGCAAGAGGAACCAGCTATCGGCAGCTTTACGCTGTCTTCCTTTTAGAGTTCCTCGTAATCTCCATCATTGGACTTGTTCTTGGAACTTTTCTAGGCATCCTAATTGGTTGTCTACTCCCCTCTGCGTCCGGCTTTCTCATGTTCGATATCAGCGTGTTCCTCCGTTTCCTCTCCTTTGCTACGATTTCACCATTAGCTTGGATTTCAGCAGCTCTCGTATGCATTCTTCCGGCGACAATCTTTACTGTCATCACCACTAGAACTTTTCTCAATGCAGAGGTTTATGAGACCCTCCGAGGGACAACTCCCCGTCAAGTATTCACCACTAAAGTTCAAGCACTCTACGTTGTACTCGTCATATTAGGAGTTGCGGCCTACGTATACGCGATTTTTGTGTGGATGCCATTAACCCCACTTGATTTTCGGCTGGACTCAGCGTTTAGCCTCTTTGCCTTGGGAGTTTTTCTCTGGATTGCGCTCTGTGATGCAGGTGCACGGATACTCCGCCCTGGCGTCGCTAAGCTCGCCCGCCTCTTCCGCCCAATATTCGGCCAAAAGAGCACGCTCTTCGCGAGAAGTGTACGGGTGCGCCGTAGCCGCATCCTGCCCTTGCTAGTTATACTGACATTGACCTTCTCCTTGACGATATTTACCGCAGTCGAGGCACAAACGTACTATAAGCACCATACTGAACAAATTGAGTATTACCTAGGAGGAGACCTTCGCATCTTTAGCCCTCGAACCCCTGCCCCCCGAACGCAAGAACTCGTCGATATCCCAGGTATCGCGAATGCCACATCCTTCATCGAAGTTATTGCTAAATACCCTGGACCTGATGGATTTGAATTTCATTTATTTGGAATCAACCCTGAGGCTTATGCTAAAGTCGGATATTGGGATGAAACCAGCATAGTCAACGACGACGCACAATCTGTCATGACTACCTTGGCTGAAGATCACTTCAACATCATTCTACCCCAGCATCTCGCCGCTCGTTTCAACAAACACGTAGGCGACACTGTGAACCTCACGGTTTACAACCAAAACATCATCCAACTACATCATAGTATACCACAAACCTTCGAAGTAGTGGGTGAATTCTACTCAGCCCCAGGCTTTGGTTACGGCGACCCCACAGCTCCTGGGGCCAATGTGATGAACCCACCAGGGTTTGGCTTCCAAGAGACTGAAGCCTTCGCCTTCGTACATGAGGATTATTTCCTAGTGGAGGTACCGGCGGCCTACGCCGTTCATGACTACGTCAATTTGACCCAAACCTTTATCGCTAGCCTTGAACCTGGCGCTGATGTCCACGAGGTGATTGACGTGGTTGACGATCTGGACTTCGCCGCAGCCATCTACTCACCTTATACATTTAATCTAGATGACGTGTACCCGAGCGGCTACTTGTTCAGTCAAGGTGTCATCAGTTTACTCTCCGTAGGTTTCTGCGCATCCCTTGCCATAAGTGTCATTGCTCTGGTTGTCTTTGTCAGTACCATTGTCGCTGAACGGAAAGTCGAGTATGCTATAATGCGGGCAATAGGAGGTACCAGACGGCAGGTGACAGCGATTGTTATCGGAGAGTTCAGTGGACTCATATTTTCCGCGTTCCTGTTCAGCCTCGCTCTAGGTGCAGGCTTTTCGATATTGATGATAAATACGCTCATCAACCTCTTTCCACAGCCGTTTATCCTCCCATTCGAAATAATCTGGCCATTCACACTATTGTTAGCTGTACTAGGAGTGGTCATTATAGGGATGTTCTTAGGAGCCTATTTGCCTGCCCGCCGCGCTGGTGCAGTTCAAGTCAGTCGCCTTCTCCGTAACTTGTGATACAAGTAGTTAAAACTGGCAGAATCAGAAGCGGGTTCCTAGGTCCACTACAGCACTGAATCAGTTGATGAGAGGAAGGGAGTCCTCACTTTTAATAGTAGAAGCCTCCGAATGAAGTGGTATACTGGAGTTGGTGTTTTGAGTGTAGTTGGACTTGAAATGGAGACTAATCAACGCCTACAAAGCCTTAGACGAGCTGCAGACAATGGACAACGCATTGTTGGCTGTGTTTATCCTGCGTTTCCGACAGAACTCTTCCTTGCCCATAAAATGTTACCAAGTTTGCTTTGGGCAGATTCAAATGTTCCATCTGCCTTTGAAGCGAGTTTACAGACCTTCTGTTGCAGCTTTGCTCGAAACCTCTTCAGTCAACGAGCAAATAATCTCTTAACACCTCTTGCTGCTCTGTTTTTCCCTGGGAATCGCTGTGATTCCTTGCAGAATCTGGGAGATATTTGGCGCTTTCGTTTTCCTGAGGACACCGTCCTTCGTCTGACTTACCCCTCCTCTGGGAAAAGCGAAGCAGCCATAACGTATCTTACCGAGGAGCTAAGGTCATTAAGTCGAACCATTGAAGAGCTCTTTGGTCTCCCTTTTTCTCAGAAGGAATTCCACCGTGCTGTAGGCCTTACAGCCCAGTTTCTTTCCGCCACCCAGTTTATTGCAGCTGCTAGGCTCCTCCAGCCTCAAGTTCTTCCGTACACTGAATTTGCTGAGCAATTCTGTCGGTTCCTCACCACACCCGACTCTGAGTCACTGCTCCAGCTTGAGAATACTGCATCATCAATCCGCCAAACCCTCAATAAACTTCAGCTTGTCACTAGCACAGAAGCATTAAGCTACGCTCTACTCCACCAAGAGTTTGGTGATATCATGATTCCCCCCGACACCTCTTATTTGCGCATTGCTGTAATTGGGGGAATGATTGATCCTGAAGCCTTTGCGGTACTGTTTAACAATGCTGTCAGCGATAACTCCATTAATGCAGAAATCGTTCTTGACCTATTTTCCTTTAGTTTCAGAACAGTATTTGCTCAGCCTCCACGCTTACAAGGCAATCCCTTCAAGGCAATCGCTCAAAGCCTACTCAGCCACTACACTGAACCCACTCAGGAGGGATTACCCGAACGCCTTGGTTTCCTGAAGAACATACTTCCAAAATTAGCTATCGACGGATTGATTATCTGTGAACAATCATTCTGTGATCCCGACGGCTTTGTAGCACCTGCTGTGGCTTCGATTGTAGCGAAAACCGGTATCCCCACTACACGGCTCTATCTCGATGCAGAACTCTCCGATAGAGGAAGATTAGAGAGCAAGATTCAGAGCTTTCTTGAAATACTAAAGACAAGTTGATGAAAATGACACACGACCAGACCCTACAGACATCATCAGAGGATCAAAAAGCCTACAGGAAACTCTACACACGAGTACAACACCGTGAGATAATGACTCTTCACTACTTCGGCGCCAAGACCGCTCAACAGGAAGGTCGCTTGGTGTGGGTAACATCAGGGTTCCCAGTTGAAATACCAGTCAGTATGGGATTATACCCCGTCTATCCTGAGCAATATGGAGCTATTGTTGGCTCCGAAAAGGTGGGTCCCCTTGTATGTGGCTTTGCTGAGGAGCTAGGCTTTTCCCAAGAATTGTGCTCTTATGCGCGAAGTAGTATTGGTTC
>JABXGV010000065.1 GCA_016550485.1 archaeon | reverse complement strand
AGGATGCAGATGAGTGTCCCAAGAATAGGCCAAATGTAGTAGTAGGATAGGAGGTAGGATAACAGGTATGTGTTGAGGAGGGCTGTGCCAAATGCGCCTCCTGAAAATAGGATGTAGATGACGCCCACCTGGACCAGGATGAACCAGGCGAGAAGTAAGAAGATGTTCTTTTTGCCTTTAATGAACTCTTTCATAAAATCTCTCCAAGTTTGTACCTTCACCCTTTTGGGCTATAACTTTTCTTGCTGCGGATAGCGCTTACGGTATTCTTTTGCGAGAAAATCCATAATGTAGATGTCCCAGTAGCGTCCGTTGCGGAAGAGCGCCTGGCGGTGAAGGCCTACCTGTGTGAATCCGACTTTCTCATAGACATGTCGTGCCCGTTCATTGAATTCGAAGACGGTGAGGTGGATGCGGTAGAGGTTGAGTTGGTTGAAGCCATAACTGAGCATGAGCTGTGTGGCTTCGGTGCCGTAACCTTTGTTCCAGTAGGTCTTGTTGTAGAGGGCGATGCCGAAGCTGGCGCTACGGTTGGTGATGCTCACCCCGGTCAGGGCACAGCCCCCGACAAGGAGCTTGGACCTGTTTACCTCGATGGCGAAGACGTAGCTGGTGCCTTTGCGGCGCTCCTCCCAAGTACTTCTAATCCAGTCCTCCTCTTCCTCCTTGGAGACCGGGACAATCGCGTTGAGGAATCGGCGTAACTCCCAGTCGTTATAGTGCAAGGCGATTACTGGTGCGTCTTCGAGCTCTAGCCCTCGTAGGGTGACACGTTTTCCTGTTATCAGGCTGTTCCACGCTCCAGTTGGTGGCGATACTCCTCTGCTAGAATGTCGTAGAGGTACATATCTATATAGCGTCCGTCGCGGAAGATGGCTTGGCGGCGCGTCCCCACCCGCTGGAATCCCACTTTCCCGTAGATGTGTTGGGCTCGCCGGTTGTCTTCAAAGACGGCGAGCCAGATGCTGTGGAGGTTGAGTAGATTGAACCCGAAGTGGAGCAGTAGCTGGGTAGCTTCGGTGCCCAGTCCTTGGTCCCAGTAGGTCTTGTTGAATATGGCGATACTCACCTCCGCACGTCGATGGATATGGCTCACACGTTCCAGCCCGCAGGTTCCAATCAACCTTTTGGGCTTGTTGAGTTCGATACCAAACATGTAATATTCGCCTTTTCTGCGAAGTTCCCAGCTTCGCTTGATCCGGTCTCGCTCCTCTTCCAGGGAGATGGGTACAACGGAGAGGAGGAACCGTCGTACCTCCAGGTCGTTGTAGCGGCGCACGATTTCGGGGGCATCGATGAGTTCTAATCCCCGTAGAGTGACGTATTTTCCTCGAATCACAGGCGCACACCAGCTGGTCCAATGAGGTCATTCTTTGTGGTATTCGTCTTCGAGTATGTCCATGATGAGAAGGTCTTGATAGCCGCCCTGTTTGAACACGCATTGCCGTAGGCGCCCGGTGTGCTGGAAGCCTACTTTCAGGTAGATATGGATGGCCCGTTCATTGTCTTCGATGACCCTCAGCCAGACACGGTGCAAGTTCAGCTGGTTAAAAGCGTAGTCGAGTAGGAGGCGGAGGGCTTCGGTGCCCAGCCCCTTCCCCCAGTAGTCTTTGTTCCAGACCGCAATCCCGAGTTCGGTGCTGCGATGAATAGGGCTGATGGCGTGGAGACCGCATGTCCCAATCAGTTGTTGGGTTTCGTTGAACTCGATGCCAAAGACGTGCGCCCTACCTTCGCGCCGCTGTGCCCAAGTGCTCCGGACCCACTCCTCTTCCTCAGGCTTGGCAATGGGGATGGCTTCTCCCAGGAATTGGCGGATTTCAAGGTCATTGAAATGTTTGAGAATCTCCTCCACATCTGTGAGTTCTACCCCACGCAGGGTGACGCGTTTCCCTTTCAACATGATGATAACACCGCAATCTCTCTCAGGAATACCTGCGAGTAACATAACTCTTTCTCTATTATGGGTCTTCTCTTCGTTGATGAACCCGAGTTGAGTGGTAGTAGTGAAAAAATATATCGGCAAAATTGTAGTTTAAGAACGATGACTATGAAAGAAATTTACTCAGTGTCAGCAGATTCCCTTCTGAAGGGAAAAGCCAAGCCTGAAGACCTGACAGCAAAATACGTTATTCTTTATCAATCCTCCTTTAGTCAAATTTGGGAGAAGCTCACAGAAGCCATGAATTTTCTTGCCAAATTTGGGTGGCGAGCCGTCGGATACTCAGGACACAGCATACTCATTGAGCATATGGACTAGATCACTGGTTTGCAGGACAGGCGCTATTCCTTGCCCTAGCTAAGATGCGGCTTGCGTCTACGTCGAGAACGTGAGCTAGGAATCAGCTCTGTAGTCTTTGCGGAAGCGGTTGTGAAAAACAAGGTACAAGGGTGATACCGACGCCTTCGTGAGCGCTGTTTGTAAGAAGCTCAAAATCGAGAGAGCCCGTTTTTCCGTTTACCGTGCGATGGCTCTTTCTACTGCTAGCTTACCTCATGCCCCTGATTTGATAAAACAAGCGGCAGCAAAACTAAAGGTGCTATAGCCTACTCCACCTGATGGGTAGACTTGGAATCTTGAGAGCGTGGCGCACCAAGTGTGTCTAGCCGACCCTCATTTCAAAGGATGATGAAGAGTGACCACACACGCTACATACAAAGACTTTCTTCTTTCTGAATCTACCTTTCTCGTGCGTGATGCACGTTTTATGGAACACGCTATAGCATTCTGAGCACTTAAACGGCGTTGTGACTGGCTTTAAGCATACACGGCAGAGCTCTTCAGTAGGAGCTTCCGTAGAACCTTCAGCGGTTTCTTCAGCATTCATCATTGCTTCTCCTTTCGAAGTCGATACTCCAATGGCTGCGGAACGAACACTTCTCTATCATTACTTAGAATTCTCAGCTTAAAATCTATTCGACGCCCCAACTTGGACTCAAATGTCTAGGAAAATGCCTTCAGAACCCACCGATATAAGCTTGGTGGTGCCGAGCTTGTCTGTTTCGCCTCTTCGTTCGTGAACATGCCCAGAATAGACTGCCGTGGGTTGTTCGTCTAGGATGAACTGGCGGAGGGGCGGGGAGCCAATGTGTTTATTGCCCCAGGTCAGATCCACTGCCGTTTCAAAGGGAGGGCAGTGGGTGACCATGACGAGGCTGGGTAATCCTCGGAACTGAGCTAGTATCTGTGCTGTTTCTTTATCGCTGAGGAGAAATCGGCCAATACCCCCCTCCCTGCCACCACCAAGACCCGCAACGTTCGTTTCACCGAGGGCGATGTGCTTGCCGTGCAAGAGGTGAAAACTGGGATAATCCCTGCATATCTGCTCCAGTTCCTTTTCGGTCTCATGATTCCCTGGAAGGAGGTAAAGGTCTGTTCCCACATCAAGAAGTGCAGCTGTCTCCCGTAGACCGCGTCCCCATTGGCTGAGGTCACCGAGACAAAACCCGTAATCCACAGTCTTCAGCCTCTCGGCGACTGTTTCAGTAGCAGCTCTGTCTGCATGAAGATCACCGAACACCAGCACCTGCATGACTAACCATCGTAGCAGCCTCTCTACTAAAGGTTTTGGACCAGAAAGGAAAGAGCAAACAGAAAAAGGGAGCATGTAAACTAGGAAAAGTAGGTAGAGTGCTACTTTGATAAAGCTGATAATAGAGGACGATACAAGATAGTGAATATTCTGAAACAAGGTTGTTGGATTCAATGGCAAAATCCAAGGTAATGTATGTAGATCGGAAAGTCTGGCCACGATACTCAATGCTAGACAAGCTAGAATTGCTCTGGAAGAAGTCTGGGCTCAGCAAGGCAGTACAGAAAAACCACCGGGTCATCATCAAGACCCACTTCGGGAACTACGGAAACCTGATGCACCTGCGCCCCGCGCTGCTCCGGAAAATAGTGGACCTGGTGAAAAGCAAAGAGGCTCTGCCTATTCTTGCCGAGTCTTGTGGTCTTGGGTATGGCACCGGGCTTTATGGTGGTCGAAGCACCGCAGCTGAATACGGGAGAATGGCAGCAGCCAATGGCTTCACCATGGGCTCAATGGGCGCCCCCATTATCATGCTGGATGGATACTGGGGAACCGATACCTTTGATGTCCCCATCAAGGGAAGTCATCTGGAGAAGGTGGCAGTTGGGGCTGCACTTCGCGATGCGGATATCGTCATCATGTTCACCCACTTTAAGGGGCATGGTGGAACGGGAATGGGCGGCGCCCTCAAGAACTTGGGGATTGGCTGTGTAGGCAAGTACAGCAAGGCGATGATGCATGCACCGAGTGGTCCCCAAGTGAATCCGGAGGAGTGCAAGGGTGCTGAATGCTCGAAGCCCTGTATTCGGGTGTGCCCCACCCGGTGTATCACAGTAGACCCCAAGATCGAGATTGACATGAACCGGTGCATCAGGTGTGTGCATTGTGCCTCGGTGTGCCGTCGCATCGCGAAAGCCGATGCGATTAGCTTCGACTGGGGCGAGGAGGGTGCCGTTGAGCGGATGATTGAAAATGCCCTTGGCGTGATACGGGGCGTGGGGAAAGACCGCATCTACTACATCAACGTGGCCCTCGACATCAGCGAAGCCTGCGACTGCGTACCCTTTGCCCCGCAAGCCCTGGTGCCTGATATTGGTATATTTGCCTCCCGTGATCCCGTCGCCATCGACGCTGCGTGTCTCGACATGGTGAACCAAGCGGTACCGATAAGCACCTCAACAGCGGGCGAATTGAAACCCGGGGATGACAAGTTCTCCGCAGCTTGCCCATGGCCCGACCGAGCAACGGGTATCCGAACACCCTTCTTCCATCATCAAACACAACTCGACTACGCTGAGAAACTGGACCTCGGGACTAGAAGCTATACGCTGAAACAGGTCGATGAGGGCAAGCCTCCATGGGGACCATAGATAAGTAAGACCGGGGCTGGAAAGAAGTAAAATAAAATAGACCACCTTACTTACTAGTCCTGATGACAGCCTTACATCATGACCGGATTGTGGTTCTCGATTTCGGGAGCCAGTATACCCACCTCATTGTTCGAAGTATCAGGGAGCTAGGTGTTTACGCTGAGATTCTCCCTCACGATACTCCAGTCAAAGAGTTAAAAGAGCAGTCAATAAAGGGTTTCATTCTCTCTGGTGGCCCCCGCAGTGTATACGAGAAGGAGGGCTACCATCTCCCCAAGGGCTGGTTCGACTGGCAGAAGGAATCAGGGATACCAGTGCTGGGAATCTGCTACGGGCTACAGCTTATAGGTCACGCCCTTGGCGGTAAGGTT
>JABXGV010000064.1 GCA_016550485.1 archaeon | reverse complement strand
GACTATTAGGAAGGCAATACCAAGATAACTAAGGAGCAGCCCCGGGAGTTCTCCCCATAGCAGAACCGTTGGATTCATGGCCTGTTCGGGGGGAGTTAATGGTGTACCCAAGGATCCAATGATACGAGGTTGAACGGTTAATGGGAGCAGATAAGCGCAAAGGAGAAAGCTTACCGCGGCAAGACCATTGATTATGCTAAAAAAGCGATTGGGAGTTCTGTGGAGAAGCTCCTTCATCACAATGGTCAACAGATATGTGCCTAGGAAATTACCTAGAAAGGCATACCAGAAGAAAATGTTAGTCACAAGGTTCATGAAGAGTGAAGTTGGTAACAATTCAAAAGACCCAGTTACCACTATAAGGAACCAGGTTCAAAGCCTTTCCGACCATTTAGACAAAACTCAAGCTGAATCCTTATTGTGATAAGATGCAAAAAGAGATGAAATAAGATGCCAAAAAGAAAATTGAAAACTAGCCCAATTCAAGCTGAATATGTATTTGTGGATGGTCCAACAATTGTTAGAGTCGAGCCCCAGGATTTCCTCGACCTGATCGCTGGGAAGGACCTAACGATAATTCACACCGCTTACAAACCAGTATTTCAGAGGTTCTTGCGTCACATTTACGTTGCTCCGGATACACCAATCACCTACTACACACGAAGCAAGGAAGAACTTGCCGAGCTACAAGTTGACATTAACGCAGAATCGATTCTTAGTCCAGGCCAAGGATATCCGCTGTAGTGTTGTGTAGGAAACACTTGTCCCCAAAAAATCACAAGGTAAATCAGTAGCTCAGCATTGTTTAAATAATCTCACAAGACAGCGTGGTTGAAGGAGGTAACATCATGGTTAAGCGTTGTACTCATTGTCGCGGTGCTGGTCGGTGTCCTCTATGTCGTGGTCAAGGGCGCACTGGCTGGGCGGGTGTTCGCTGTAGTGCCTGTGGAGGAGATGGACGCTGCCCACTCTGTAATGGCACAGGTATTTCTTTCGAGGACTAGACAATGGATAACCGAAAGGGAGGTAATATCATGGTCAAGCGCTGTGTTCCCTGCGGTGGAACCGGTAGATGTATTGGTTGTGGTGGTCGCGCTCGCCTGAGCTCGGCGGGTTGCTGCATGGTTGTGGGGATCTGGTCAATGTCCAATTTGTGAGGGTAAGGGAATCGCTGCTGAAGACTAGCTGTTGAGGAGAAGTTTATTCGTCTTCGTCGACGACTTCGAAGTCCGCATCAACAGCGTCGGGTTTGTCAGCCGACTCTCCTTGTGCCCTATCTTCAGTAGGTCCGGGTGCGCCTTGCTGTCCTTGTTGCCGAGCTTGTTCTTCTGCGACTTTCTGGTAGACGGCTGAGCTGACGGCTTGGAGGACTTCGGTGAGTTTCTCCATTTCCTCCTTGACCTTTGCCAAGTCCTTTGCCTGGACAGCTTTCTCCAGTGCAGCGGCAGCTTCTTCAACGCGTTCCTGATCGGCTTTGCTGACCTTGTCGCCGAGGTCTTTGAGGGTTTTCCGGGCGGAGTAGACCATGGTCTCGGCCTTGTTGAGTTCTTCGATTTCTTCGCGGAGGCGTTTGTCTTGTTCTTCGAATTCCTCGCCCTCTCGAATCATTCGTTCCTTGTCTTCCTTGCCGAGCTTGGTTGAAGCCGTGATGGTGATTTTCTGCTCATTGCCGGTGCCGAGGTCTTTGGCGGTGACGTGGAGGATACCGTTGACATCGATGTCAAAGGTGACCTCGATCTGGGGAATACCTCTGGGCGCTGGAGGAATCCCGGTGAGGTTGAACTGCCCCAGTGAGATGTTATCTGAGGCGCGGGCACGTTCACCCTGGAGGACGTGAATGGTCACCACGGTTTGCATGTCCGCGGCGGTGCTGAAGATTTGGCTCTGTTTGGTGGGGACGGTTGTATTTCGGGCAATGATTGGGGTCATGACACCGCCGAGGGTTTCCACACCTAAGGAGAGGGGCGTGACATCCAATAAGAGGAGGTCCTTTACCTCACCGGTGATGACGCCTGCTTGAATGGCTGCACCCAGAGCGACTGCTTCCATCGGATCAACCCCGCGTTCGGCTTTCTTCCCGATGAAGGTTTCTACGTACTTCCGGACAACCGGCATACGAGTCGGTCCACCAATCAGGATGATTTTGTCGATGTCCGCGGGTCGAAGCTTGGCGTCTGAGAGGGCCTGCCGCATGGGTTTGTCACAGCGGTTGATGATGTCACGAATCAAATCCTCAAGTTTTGCTCGGGTGAGTTTCTTCTGTAAGTGTTTGTCCTTACTGATGTAGGGGAGGTTGATCTCTGTTTCGAGGACGGTCGAGAGTTCAATCTTGGCCTTTTCAGCTGCTTCGAGCAGGCGACGCCAGGCTGTGGGGTCGTCGCGCAGGTCGATGCCAGTTTCATTCTTGAAGTCGTCGCGCAGCCATTCCGCCACGATTAGATCCATGTCGGTTCCGCCTAGCTGGGTGTCACCGGAGGTGGATTCTACCTTGAATACGCCGCCTCCAAAGTCCATTATTGTGACATCCAATGTGCCGCCGCCGAGGTCGAACACAAGGATTTTGAGTTCTTGGTCTAGTTTGTCAATGCCATAGGCGAGTGATGCAGCGGTGGGTTCGTTAATGAGGCGGACAACTTCTAGCCCTGCGAGTTCACCTGCATCTTTTGTGGCTTGTCGTTGGTTGTCTGAGAAATAGGCGGGAACGGTGATTACCGCCTTTTCGACCGGCTCTCCGAGGAAGTCCTCAGCATCGCGCTTTATCTTGCGGAGGATGAAAGAGGAGAGTTGTTCTGGCGTGTAATTTTTACCACGGAGTTTGATTTTTTGTCGAGTACCCATTTTCCTTTTGACCGCGGTTACGGTGTTTTCGGGATTGGATACTGCTTGGCGCCTAGCTGGCTCACCAACTATCAGTTGGTCGTCTTCTGTGATTGCGATGTAGCTTGGGAAGGCTTTTCCTGCTACGCTAGCGCCTTCTGCGCTGGGGATAATGACCGGGCGGTCGCCTTGCATTACAGCGGCTGCTGAGTTGCTGGTTCCCAAGTCAATTCCAATAATTTTTGCCATATTCTTCAACTCGGTTAATTATTCACTTCTTTTTCTGTTAATCATTATCTTGAGTGGACGGCTCTTCTTCTTCAGGTTGCTGCTCACTTTTTTCCTTGGCAGCTTTGGGGGCTACTGCGATTTTGACTAGGGAGGTGCGAAGCAGTTTGCCTTTTAATAAGTAGCCCTTTCGGAGTTCCTCTAGGATTTTGTTCGGAGAGTGTTCGGTAGTTGCCTCTTGGCTGATGACCTCGTGTCTAAGGGGGTCAAATGACTTGCCTTCACACTCGATGGGTGTGACCCCTGCAGCTTTTAGGGTCGCCTTGAATCCCGCGATTACCATTTTCAATCCTTCAATCAATTGCTGGTTTACGTCGGTTACGGGCACCATCAGGAAGGCAAGTTCAAGGTCGTCAAGGACGGGAAGTAGCTGGAGTAAGAGATCACGATTAGCCTGTTCGATGACTTCGGCTCTTCGCCGCTCCATTGCTTTGAGAGCATTTACGTGTTCTGCCTTTTGGTAGGCCAGTTTGGTCTCTAGCTCCTCCACCCTCTTCCTCTCTATCTCAAGTAACTCTTCAATTGAGGGGGGTTGAGGTTTTGGTTCTTCGGTATCAGATTTTGGAGTTCCCGCTGCCTCAGATGATGCATCAACTTCTTTTGGTTCTGACGTTGTCTCCTCAGATTCAGCAGCTTGTTTGCTTGGCTCTGGTGTCTCTGACATGACCCAATACCTCCTTGAGGGTACTCTAACAAGCATCTCCCTTGATTCAGTATAGTGTTATGCTTGACGCGAAAAAGTAAGTTACGTTTTTTTAAGGTTTTCTCTTTACCACTTGACCCTAGTAGAAGAGCGCAGATTGATAGGATGTCGCACCCATCAACATGCACTTATCTAGACAGGGGTTAAAGGGCTTGAGCGAGTGCGGCTTTGAGGGCCTGGTAGCCGACACCGCCTACAATACGTCTTACAGGCTGACCATCCTTGAAGATGATGAAGGTGGGGACACCTTGAACCTGGTAGCGCATTGCTAAGGCTATATCTTGATCTACATCGACCTTGGCTACTTTTGCCTGCCCGGCGAACTCTTGCGCGAGTTTCTCAACGGCAGGAGCCATCATTTTACAGGGACCGCACCATTCAGCGGAGAAGTCAACAAGAGTGACACCCTGGCTGATGGTTTTTCCGAAGTCGCTTTCCCTTAGGTGGAGTACTCCTCCTTTGGGTGTCGCATCAGCAGTTTGTTTGCTTCTCATTTGAGCTAGTTTTTGTTGACGTATTCGTTCGAGTTCAGGATCGGAATTGCTAACCATGAGTTATTCCTCCTTCTGGTCAGGTGATTGAGTGGTGCACGTTGAGTCTGGGCAGCTGCTAGGGTTAACTAGGGATGGAACAATATAGGAGGCTACAATAAGAAGTAAACCTACTCCAAATAGCAAGACTATGTATGTGAGGGAAGCTAGTATCATCAATGCTAGCCCGGAAATTGCTAGGGCTGTTCCCAGTTTGCTGCACCAAGGGCATCCGATAGTGACCATCATTATTCACCTATTTTTTGTGGTTATTGATACCACAGAGTTTAATTGAGTTCCCCCTAAATATAAAGTTTGCGATAGTGCCACTACCATGCACAACTGTGAGTTACCCGTCAAAACAATCATGGACCAAGGACATGTCAAAACTTATTTGCCTTAGACCCTAAGCTGCCATCTTGTCAAGGAACTTCACTAAGGTTTCATAGAAGGAATCGAGAGCCTCTTTAATCAGGGCTTTAACGGTGCCTAGACTGACCGCTTCATAAACATAAATGTACCCGCCTTTGCGAAGTGTACGCGATCGACGTTTCACAAAACCCCTCTGAACAAGGTTTTGAGTCGCCCGCTGGATGGTGCTTCGGTTACGGCCTAACCCCTCTGCAACCTCCTTGATGGTGGCTGCTCCTTTCAGTAAATTGAAGTAGACGTCGATTTCGAGGCTGCGTAACCCCAGCACACAGTGCATCACATCACTGGCGTTTACTTCTTGCTTAGCAACTAAATGGCGGAATTCGCTGAAGCTCATATCCTCACCAAAGAATATTAATTCATCAAGTCGTTATCAATATTGTGGTCGGTTGTTCCATACCCCACACCAACCGTATTCAACACAACTGATATACTTCATGAACAGTAACCTACGGATTGATTAGAAAGTGAATCCGAACTGCCTGTATATCACGCTACAACAGCCCTTTGACCTCGACGCCACAGTTGACAGCTGGATCTTTCCAGACATACAACCCACTCCGGACCTCAAGAGCCCTGGCCAATATGCTAGGTGCCTCTTGGTGGCAGGGAAGCAGGTACCAGTTCGAATCGCTCAGCTTCGGAAGGGACTTCAGCCCCTCTTGTCGATCGAATGGCCCAAAGGAGAGGTGGAGAATGAAACCCAACTCCTAAAGCGGATAGGATGGCTCTTAGGGTGGGATGTCGATACATCATTAGCCCTTGAACGTGTGCAGGCTGACCCAATCATTGCGCATCTTACCTCACCGCTGGCAGGGCTGAAGCCATTCACCCAACCTTCACTCTTTGAAGCCCTTGTGAAAGCAATTTTACAACAGCAAATTAGTTACCGGCTTGCTTCGCAAATAATCCGTGATCTTGTTGTAGCTTATGGGCCCAAACGTAAGTTGGGATCGCTTGAGGTTTGGGGATTTCCCTCAGCTGCACAGTTAGATAAGG
>JABXGV010000063.1 GCA_016550485.1 archaeon | reverse complement strand
GATTACTCGCCTGTCGATTTTCGGGTTTGTGGTGAGCTGCTTTATGAGCGCGTTGAATTCCCTTTCTTGCATGGTGTCGAGGACCTGTATTTCGACGTTATCCCGTGTTGGATCACTGTAGATAACCATTGTAGATCTTGGTGTTCCTTCTCTTATGACCTCAGTGGCGATTAGCTGGGTGGGCATTCGGAAGGGGTTCTTGTACTTGCGATGTAACAGGGCTTCCATGAAGGATTCCCGGTCTTCTTGGTTCAGCGTCTGAGCGAAGTCTTTGGCCCATTTCTGTGCTGCTTTGAGTTCAGTTTTCAGCTGCTGCTGAAACGCTGTCCGCTCCTTTTCTGAAAGCCTCATTGGTTATCCCGTGTTGTGACCTTGCTACGCCTTATTAGTGGTTAAGGTGTTTAAGCTTTAACCTCGACTGTGTCGGAAGAAATACTGACTGGTCGCGTATCGAGCACATCAACGGGAATTTCGTGTTCAGGGTCAGCTTCGCCGATGGATGGACAATGGGATATGAGTGGCGCGATTATGGGTACGTTATCGGTCGTGGTCGGCGGGGCACTGGTCCAGGCTCCAGTAGATGACCGGGACATCGGCCATTTTGACGCCGCGTAGTAGCTTGGGGAATTGGGAGAGGATGGTTCCGAAGGTGGGACCACGGACTTTAACGCGGTACGGGGTGTTTTCGCCGGTACTGATGGCGTGGAAGCAGAGTTCGCCGCGTCCGCCTTCAATGAAATATAAGGCTTGACCTTCGGGGATTTTCATCCGCCACGTAATCTTCCTGCCTTCTGGGGTTTTGGTTTCGGCGACGGGGCCGCGGGGCAGCTTGTCCAGTGCGCGTTCGATGATGTTGAGGCTTTCTTCAATTTCCCTTCGTCGGCAGAGGTACCGGTGGTAGGCGTCACCCTGTGTGGCAGTGGGCACCTGAACCCCGATGTCTTTGTAGGCGAGGTAGGGGGTTGCGGTTCTGACGTCGAAGTCGATGCCCGTGGCTCGGAGGTTGGGGCCAGTCACATCATTGGCGATGGCCATGTCGGGGGAGACGATTCCAAGGTCTCGGGTACGGTCGATGAAGGTTTTGTTGTGGAATAAGAGGTCATCGTAGACGTGAAGCCGTTTTCGGAGGTAGCTAATGAGCTTCCCAGCCTTCTCAGGGAAGTCGGGTTGGATATCGCGGCGTACACCACCGATGGTGTTGAAAATATTGTAGACCCGGGCGCCGGTCAGTTCTTCCAGCAGCAGTAGCACATGGTCGCGGTCACCCCAGATGATTCGTACCATGGTATCGAAGCCGGTTGCGGCGCCGCCAAAGCCGAGGTTCATCTGGTGGCTTTGAATTCGTGCGAGTTCTGCTTGAATCACGCGTAAATACTGTCCCCGACGGGGGACCTTGATGCCGGCGAGTTTTTCGACCACCCCACTATAAGCGAGTTCATAGGAGGCGCCGTCAAGCACGCAGATACGTGGGACGAGCATGATGTTCTGGACCCATGTTCGGTATTCCATGAGTTTCTCGAAGCCCCGGTGAAGATATCCCGGGTTGGCCTCCGCATGGACGACGGTTTCCCCGTCGAGGGTGAGGCTCACGTTGAAGTTCCCTGAAGCAGAGTGTTGTGACCCAAAGACCATGTCCACCTGCCCTTCCTTAGGTTTCGCGGCGAGTAACGGGTAGCGGGGAACCCTCATTTTCCCCTTATCCGTGGAGGTTTTCTCGGGCTTACCTGTATACCCGCCTTGGATGGCTTGAATAGCATGGACCACAGCAACACCGATTGGTTCCGGGCGTGGTGGGCACCCGGCAATCCAGATGTCCACGGGAATGTACTTTCCAATGTTTTTGATCGTGTTATAGCTGTCCCAATAAGTTCCTCCCGTCATCGGGCAATTGCCAAGGGCAATCACCCATTTTGGCTGCGGCATGAGTGAGTAAATGCGGATAATCCGCTTCAGCGTCTTTGGTGTGACATAGCCGCCGACAATGAGGGCATCCGCGTGGCGTGGCGAGCCCACCGCTACAAGCCCGAAGCGCTCCATATCAAAGGAGCTGGCGACCCACGGGACGGCTTCGATGAAGCAGCACCCGGTCATGTAGTTCACAATCCAGATGCTCCGGGAGCGTGCCCAGGCAACGGTGCTTTTTATTTTCGGAGGTTCGGGGTGTGCTAGTTCAGGCGGGACTGCAAGCATCTCTGGAGTGTAGATAAGGGTCTCTGGCTTCATCGTGAGCAAGAAGGGGTACATAGTAAAGGTTAAGGCCTCGGTTGGACAATTGTCGACACAGAGACCGCAGAAACAGCATTTGCGGAAATCGATCTGTGGTTGAAGCCCTGTTTTGTTGGTCTCGCTCTTCTCGCCTTGAACCATCTCAATGGCATTGTTGGGACAGACCATCGAGCAGATTTTGCATCCTTTGCATAAGTCGGGTTTGTAGAGTTGGCGCCCCCGGTGGCGTTCAGTTAGAGGTGCATCGGGGGGGAAGTTAAAGGTCATGGGCTTCGAGAGAGCCAGACCTAAGAGGCTCTTTGCCGCTTTTAGAATTCGTGACACGTTCTATCCTTCCTTCGCTTTATAGTATTCTTTCTGGACATAGTCGCGCCAATTGAAATCTTTGCGGAGTGGCGGCTTCCCTGTCCAGTCTTCAAGAAATAGGGGTTTCAGCATCGGATTCCCAACGGCGGTGATTCCGAAGAGTTCCCATACTTCACGTTCATGCAATGCAGCGGTGTCCCAGACTGTTGCGAGACTCGGAATCTCTGGTTTCTTCCGGGGAATGCGGGTTGCAACCTTTGTGTAAATGTTATTCTTGAGGTGGTGGACTAGATAGTATACTTCGAATTCATTGTCGTCTAGCCAGTCGATGGCAGAAACGGTGAGGCATCGTGTGAACCCTTGCTCTTTGAGGTACGTGGCAAGAGTGGCGTAGGTGCCGGTGTCAACTGTAAGCGTGAGGATGTTTCCTTGAACTCCGCTTTGCGTTACAGGATATTTCGACTTTAAAGTTGCTGAAAACGAGTTGGCTGTGAATTTCTCACGGCTCATAACATCACTTCGTCGAGTTTTCGACCATATTAAGTTAGGGTACACTAAACTACTTTTTAGGTAACCCTAACCTTCGCGTAAGGTGTCCTAAAAAACTAATGGATTCCTTCAACATTAAATCTCTTACATCAGCAATAAGACTATATTTTAATCAATAAGTTTAACTTCAACAGCCCTTTCTAATAGAAATTAACGTCTTCTTAAACAGAACAGCAGCAGACGAATCTCCGGCGTACCCCTTATGGGCCAACCCCCCACTCGCTGTTTGACTTGGATAGGCGAGGATAGTCTTACAAGCGATTAGTCCGTGGGGCTGCAGGAGGACTTACGTTTCGCCTTACTGGCAACGGGGTAGACCTTGCTGGCACCATAGGGACCACCTCCAGTGATGCCCGCGAAGTTTTGATCACCAACCGCGCTTACCCGGTAGGTACGGGCGCGGCATCGATCATCAGCCCGGCTGAGACTAATGTCCTGCGATTTCAGCCACTCAGCCCAGCTTGGGCGCGGCTTTGGCTTTTCCTTTCCAGTTCGGTTCGGTGAGATAGTTACCACCTTTAATGCAGCTTGAGTAAAATGCGAATATAAATGTCGTGCACTGCTTGACTTCTATGATGATTTGGGCTATCAGTTTTGGAAGGGTCTTTTTCTCGCGGGGTTTGTTCAATACCCAATGGGCTGATGTACTTGACCACAGGTCACCATGGTTTGTGAGTGGATTACCGTAAGGCATTTAAAGTAGCCAAATTGCGCCCGCTGCCTGAGAGTGAACACCACCATGCTATCTCAATTCTCCCTGACAAAACCTGACATCATCACCATCCTAATCAGGGGATTCCAAGGCTCTACAGACAGTACACTACTTTGGGCTCTTCTCGTCACAGGCGTTGCCGCCTACTTCGTCATTCTCGGTTGGATTGCCTTCATCTTCTCTCGGAGGGTCCACGCGCTCTGCCAGGAATCCCTCTTCACCGACAAGGAACCTCGGAGGCGCCGCCGAATAGCCATCACCCTCGCAATATGCCTAGGCATCATCATCTTCTCCATGGGACTCTGGGGCTTCACAAGACTCTGGGATTTCCTTGCAGGAGCCATCTAGAATCGTGATACAAGAACTGAAGTGATGTCCTAGTACTACGTTTGCCTGTCTTGTTCTAGATTTGAATTGGTTGCCAGCTTCGGTGAGATTATAAGGACTGGTCGTAGGTGTACTGGCGGTGGGATGACTGTGGAATTGACGGGTGTGGATTTTCTGCTGACCTACCGGTGTAGTGGACGCTGTACCCACTGCTGTTACCGGGCGGGTCCACACCATTCCGCGGTAATCTCAGAGCAGCGGTTTGAAGCGGTCT
>JABXGV010000062.1 GCA_016550485.1 archaeon | reverse complement strand
TCGCCATCCTGCTCGTTTTCATCAGCTTCGCTGTCAAACTTCCCTCCTTCCCACTCCACGCCTGGCTACCCGACGCCTCAACCGTGGCTCCTGCGCCGATTAGTACACTGCTCCACGCCATGATGATTAAAGTTGCTGGCATTCCCGCCTTCTTGGTTCTCTTCCTATTCAACTCCTTGTTCACCAACGTCCTCATCTGGACGATTGTCTGTATACTAGGCGCCATCACAATGCTCTACAACGTCATTGTAGCCTTCGCCCAGAATGACCTTAAGCGGCTACTCGCCTTTGACAGTGTTAGTCAAATGGGGTATGTGATTCTGGGTCTTGGCATAGGCGGATTAGGCGCTAGTATGTACTCCCTGACCACAGACACCTACTGGCTCAGCGTAGCAGGATTAGGACTTGTAGCAGGACTATTCCACCTACTAAATCACAGCTTGTTCAAATCCCTGCTATTCTTTGGAGCAGGGGCTGTAGAGCACGAAACCGGTGTCCGTGACCTCAACCATCTTGGAGGGTTACTGGAGGCAATGCCTCGTACCGGCTATTTGATGCTTGTCGGGTCCCTCTCCATTGCAGGCATTCCCTTCTTCAACGGCTTCATCAGCAAATGGATGATATACCTAGTCTGCATCGCCGCAGGCAGGCCCCTACTCGCCTTTGTAGCCATCTTCACCAGCGCCCTCACCTTCGCCGTCTTTCTCCGCCTCTTATCCTCAGTCTTTTTGGGGACAAAACCAGAAGCGTTCAAGGAGGTTCACGGTGCACCCAAAAGTATGGTCGGACCATCAGTCGTACTAGCCATAGCCTGCATCGGATTCGGAGTCCTTCCACAACTGGCCTTTATTCTCCTCCTCTACCCTGCAACCCTCGCCCTTCTTCCCGCAGCAGCAACCGCGCTGCCATGGAATCCCACCACACTAGGTTCTATCTTTCCCCTGAACCTTGCCATCTCTGGCGGTCTTTGGGATCCCTTCCTCCTAGTCACTATATTACTAGTGGGGCTTGTGATTGGTTACGTAATCTACCGGGCTAGAGGCGGGTTCAAGGAGGTACCCGTCACTGACAAATACCTTCCCTTCACCGGCGGTGCCCTGCAAGACCCCTACCTAAAGGTTGACGAGGCACGACCGACCTCTACGGTCTTTGAGCACCCGTTGCGCCCCTTGCTAAACCGGCTCCGCAGGCTCCACACAGGTCTCGCCAACATGTATGTGCTATGGATAGTCCTCTTCGCGATAACCCTACTAGCCATCCTCTTTGTAGGGACCATCTGGTTTGGAGGTTGGATATAATGCAACTCGAAATACTCCTCGCAGCACTCTACACCATCGTCTTCTACTTCGCAGCCTTTGGCCTCGCCTTCCTCTTCAGCTGGCTATGCTACTGGATATTCCGCAAGCTCCAAGCACGCTTACAAGCACGACGAGGACCACCAATCTACCAGCCCATTGCAGATATCATCAAGCTGTTTGGAAAAGAACGGTTCATTCCAACCCTTGCCAATAAAACCCTCTATGTCCTTGCGCCCTTCATGGCGCTCGCCACCATCCTTCTACTGGTCTACATAGTTCCGCCGGGTTACATCGGCTGGCCTGGAAGCCTCTCATGGGATCTTATCGTGGTCCTCTACCTGTCATTGATGTTTACCTTTGCCTTTGTCATCGCTGGATGGGCGTCTGCCTCTCCTTGGGGTAAAATTGGCGCTAGCCGAGAAGTCTCCATTATGCTCAGCGTTGAACTACCCCTCGCCATCACGTTACTCCTTCCCGCGTTGGCTCTCAACCGATGGGGGGCTCCCCTCTCCCTGTCAATCAACACAATACTTGTTGCCCAGACGGGCCAGTACTTTTTCCCACTGTTCCCATTACTCGCCTTACCCAACTGGTTTATCTTCTATTTCCCACTAGCCGCAACAGCACTCTTCATCTGTTTGCTCACAAAGGCGTGGATGCGTCCCTTTGGTGACATCCCAGAGGCCGAGCCCGAAATCTTCAATGGGCCCCTCACCGAGTACGGTGGACCACTACTAGGGGTCTTCGAGTTCGCCCGGCTCTTTCGCTTCTACGTCTTTGCAGGGCTGTTCGTTAATCTCTACTTGGGAGGCGGCGACGGGTTGTTCTTCCCCCTGAACATCCTTGTCTTCCTCCTCAAATGCCTCCTCATCGTCATCCTGATGACGATCATCCACACAGCTAGTGCACGTTACCGTATTGACCATGTGTTCAAATGGTTCTTGGTCGTCTGTCTGGGTTTAGCTCTATTTGACCTGTTGAGGTTGATTATTCTCGGAGGTTAATATCATGGTGAAAATCACAGCAATTCTAGAAGTCCTCAAAGCCCTGTTCAAGCCTGTTACAACCGACTACCCAAAGGGGCCCCCTACCCATGTTCCCCCCGGAATACGCGGGCTCCCCCAGTTTGACGAGGACAAATGCATCGGCTGCGGCGCCTGTATGACATCCTGTACCTCAGGGGCCATCGATGTCATCGACCAGGGGGCTAACAGGACAGTTGATGTCAGCTATATGCGCTGCCTCTTCTGTGGACGATGCGAAGAGATATGCCCCGAAGAAGGTGGTATCGTACTCTCCGACAAGTTCGAACTCGCCACGACCAACAAAGCCGAAGCTCACGTCACGATCAAGTTGAAATTAACAAAATGTAAGAGCTGCGGGGCGCCCATTACAGCCACTAAACAACTGGAGCGTATCAAGGAACGCATCCTTGGCAAGACAGATCCTAAAATCCCTGAAGAAATCACGAGGGATTTGCCTAAGTATCTCGAACTCTGCTTTGAGTGTCGGAAGAAACAGAGTTACGCTCTCGATATTCATACTCGGAAATTCTACCTTCGGAGGTGGGAGACGTGAATGTGATTTTTGCGTTGCTGATACTCCTCTTCGCCATTGCCGTTGTGGAAACCGACGACTTCTTCCTAGTACCTATTTTCCTCATCCTACTGCAATCGGCTTTCATTACAGAATTATACTTTGAAGGGTCAGGGCTTGAGACACTTCTGCCCCTAATTCTCGTATCGCTTATCATTATACCAGCCATGCTCTATCTTGTTACGGCAAAAACCAAGCGGGCTGAGGAGGAAGCCATCCTTCACGGCTTAACATCCGTCGCAACACTGTCAATTCTCGTTATCATAACCTACGTTATCTTAGGCACCATCGGCTTCTTTCATCTGTTCACTCTAGAGATGGCAAACATCCAATGGTTGCTAATCATCATCGGAGTCTATGGCGTATTAGTGAAAACAGACCTTCGGAAAGCCGTTGCGTGTCTTACCATTCTCACAGGCACACTCCATCTCTTCACGTCAGGATTTGACCTAATGATGGACATCGCGCTACTAACCTTCTCCACACTCTTGCTTCTCATGTTACTGTACTTCGCCTACAGAAGCTACATCACCAATGGAAGCATGAGCACAAAGGACCTCACAACACTAAGACAGTAAAAGGTGAAAAAAATGGGATTACTAAGTTGGGCAAGAAGCAAATCTCCATGGGTCGCTGTTCTCCATTGTGGCGGCTGTAACTGCTGCGACATTGAAGCCCTAGCAGTCTTGACACCTCGCTTTGACGTAGAACGTTTTGGCATTCTATGGAAACAGAACCCACGTCACGCCGATGTTCTCGTCGCCATCGGATGCGTGTCAAAACATTCCAAGGTCTTCATTAAACGAATTTACGACCAAATGCTGGAACCAAAGGTAGTGATCGCCCTTGGCAGCTGCGCCTGCACCGGTGGGGTCTATATGCAGGGAAAGGGCGAAAACATTGAAGAAACCCATACAATCATCGGTGGAGTCGACAAGGTCATGCCAGTCGACGTCTACATACCCGGTTGCCCCCCCAAACCTGAGGCGATAATTCACGGAGTAGCATTAGCACTCGAGAAATTCAAGGAAAAATAGGAAAAGGCCATTTCTCGAAAATGGCTTCTGATCTAGTAGCTTTCTGCTTTGTTGGGCTATTCTTCAAGCTGAAGCCCTAGGAGCGAATCGAGCTTGGAGCGCTTCGTTCGCGTCTCCGTCTTCGCGAGTGCCTCTTGGATAAACTCCTTTGTAGTTCGAGGGCTTTCAGGGTGCTGGTGCTTCCATTCAACGAAAGAGGCAAGTAACTCAAGCGCATCAATAACTCCCCTCAAATATCGTGGGTCTGCATTAATATCTTCAGTCAATAGAACCTCATCCTGTGATAGTGTTTTACCTAATTGAATTCTTTCACCAAGAGAATTTAAAGATTGTCAATCCTCTTTTTTCGCCCTGAATGGCACTCGTTTCTCTGAAATGGAAGGGTTTTTCATATCCCCTCAACAAATTACTTATAAGCGATATTTGGGATGAAATTATTTGGGCGTGAGCCTTCCAGTATTGGATGTACTGAGAAGGGGAAAGACGTGTTAGACGAGAAAGACCTCCGAATACTCGCAGAGCTAGAACGAGATTGTAGACAACGGACCAACCAGATAGCCAAGCTGACTGATATACCCGTAACCACAGTCTTCAACCGGATTAAGAAGCTCTATTCCAGTGGGCACATACGGCATTTCCGGGCTATTCTAGACCCGGAAAAGATGGACAGGGCACTCCTTGCCTTTGTCTTTGTCACACTTAACAGGGAGTCTCAAGGTGCTCAGAGCCAAGAACAATCTGACCACACAATGATCACCAAGATTGCCTCATATCCCTGTGTCCAGGAGGTTCACTCAGTAACAGGAGAATGGGATTTACTGCTGAAAATTCGGACAAAGAATATCAGTGAGCTTGAACAATTCATCTCAGGAAAGCTCCGAACCCAGCAGCTCATCGAACGAGCCCTCACGTTCTGCGCTATGGTCTCCCATAAAGAAACAACCAGTCTCCTTTATAATGGGCTAACCAGATAGAGGCCCCCGAAGAGCATGACCTCTATTTACCTAGCGTCAACGTCGCCGCAGCGCAGAGCATTACTTACTCAGCTTGGCATTACCTTCAAAGTTATAGCACCCCAAATACGGGAAGAACATCACAGCGAAGCCTCTGCTCCAACAATAACCCATCTTGTCCGGAGGAACGCCTTAAAGAAGGCGCAAGAAGTCGCTCGTCGACTAACTGAAGGATTAGTCATAGGAGGAGACACCCTGGTAGTAACCAACCGAGGAAAAATGCTGGGTAAGGCGAAAACCTCCGAAGAGGCCTTGGTCATGCTTCGTCTCCTCTCTGGGACATGGCACCGTGTGCTTTCAGCCGTCGCCCTCGTAGACGCCAAGACCAGTACCCACAAAGTAGCTCACGCCTCTACGATCGTCTTCTTCCGTAAGGTCTCGGATGCCACACTACAGAAATACGTAAAGACACAGGAGCCCTTAGAAAAGGCGGGAGCCTATGCCATCCAAGGAAAGGGTGGATTCCTCGTCGAAAAAATCAATGGTAGCTACAGCGCCGTCGTTGGATTACCACTCGAACTCGTAGCTGAGCTACTAGACGAGTTTGGAATCCCTCTATGGAACTGCTGGAATAAAGAGGAATCGAGTCGCGTGTAAGCAATCCAGAGAGATATTCTTGTTTCAGCAAAAAGTTTCTAAGAAGCCAATGTCTCCTAGATGCGAAGTGAATCACGTGCCGCCGAAACTCGTTGTAGAACAAGTCTCCAAGCAGTACACATCAAATGGGCAGAAACTTTGGGCGGTACAAGATGTAAGCTTCAAGGTTGCCACCGGCGAGTTCCTCTGCCTAGTTGGGCCCTCTGGATGTGGGAAAACCACCCTCCTGAAAATCATTGCTGCACTCGAAACCCCAACAACTGGGCGAGTAACCCTTGATGGCTTACCTACCGAAAGGCAGCGCGAAAAAATCAGTTTTGTGTTTCAGGGCTTTACCCTGTTTC
>JABXGV010000061.1 GCA_016550485.1 archaeon | reverse complement strand
TTTGAGCGTCAGAAGACGAGGGACTTTTCCTTGAACAGGATCCTTTCCTAGGTGTCGTAGCATCTGTTCAAAGCCACCAGGTTGAACTGGAATTATGACTGGGCGTGATAAGTGATTATGCTTTCGTCTCTTGAAGTACATGTGATGAGCCATGCCCAAGCGGTGGTCGACAACGCTCGTGAATTCTTCAAGGTCGCTTGGGAGTTCTGTGAATTCGATAAAAAGGATGTGCCGACTACCTTCCTCAGTAACTTCGGGTAATAGGGCAAAATCCACAAAACCGATTTCGAATTGTTCACAGGCTCGGGTGAGAACGCGGAGAAACACTTCTTCACTCATCCGCTCTTGAACGACATCCACAAGGGCATTCTTCCTACAAATCTGGTCGAAAACTGGCGGGTCAAGATTGCTAAAGGACACCAAGTCGCCAAGTTCATAACGGTAGAACCCAGCACTGTTCGTGATCAAAACTCGGTAGAGGGTGTTACGTTTTACATCGCTAAGAGGGATAGGCTCGGTTTCAACCTTATCCTCCTCGATAAATTCAAAGAACGTTCGGTCGACCATAGCGATTATCCCCTTGTCTCGCCAAATTTGGAGACCCATAGACGCCTCGGTGGCTCCGTAGCTTTCCCAGATATCTACATCACCTAGCAGGTCGTGAATCATTCGTCGATAGGGCGTAAGGGACACGCCACCCGCGCCGAACACTATGAAATTGGGCCAAATTTCTTTCAGGTCAATGTCCCCGTCGGAAGAAGCTTCTCGGAGCCTCACCTTGGTCTTCTCGTCTAGCTTAGGATCTTTTAGAAGGCGATCGAGATATTGCCGTTTTGTCCTGAGTAGTTGGGAAACGACCTTAGAGGTCACTCCACTAGATGACCGAACATCGGCTGCCACTGAGTACCGTGCAGTAAGGTAGGCTTTTTCTTCCCAGTCATCTATTTCATCGACCTCCGGTGGCGGAACACGTCTGCTCGATACTTTAATTTGTGGTATCTGCATCTGTGGTGAACGTAGGGCGTTTGGAATCGCGCCTGAAAAATGGGCGGCGTCGTATTCACCTATCTTCTGGCCAAGCTTTTGAGCTGCAGCTATGGTTAATACCGCGCCATCAATGATTTCGTAATTCCCTGATTGAACAATATAGAATGCAGCCCCAATAATGCTGTCCCTGAGGAACTCTCGTATACGGTACTCGCCCAGCGGGAAGTACTTGGAAGTTCCAGCAGTACCCGATGTAGCAAGAAAGATGATTACCCTATCAGGGAACAGTACATTCTGTTCCCCGTTCGCACACCGACTAATGTAGGGCTGCATACGCTCATATGTTGTGACAGGAACCCTTCGCTGGAAATCCTTCACAGATTTTATGTCTGAGAAACCATATCGTCTACCAAAAACCGTGTTTTTACAGCGCTTCAAGATGTTCCGCAAGCATCTCTCCTGCGCAGCAACCGGATTCTCAAAACGCTGTAATCTAGGTTCACAAAAGCGCTGATAAAAAGCCTGTATTGCACCCCGCGCCATCATGATTTTTCTAACCTCGCGATAACGACACAACATTGCCTTTTGAATACGAGTCAAAGTTGTACTGCTTGGTTAAATGGTTGTGCTAGTCAGCTTTTTAATTAAGAGTGGGAAGTAGGCGGCTGAGTTCAGGTGTCAATAGATGTGGGACTTTACCTGACCCTAAGACTTTTTCCTGTTTCTGAAGTAGTGATTCAAATCCACCAGGTTTAACCTTGATGATGACAGGCAAGGATATCACGTTAGCCTGACGCTGCGGGGCATAAGACATATTCAAGTGTATCAATTGCTCGTCTACAACAGCGGTGAATTCTTCTAAGTCACTGGGCGGCTGGGTGAATTCGACGAAGATAAGATACCGGCTAAAGCTTGATGTGACTTCTGGTAATAAGGCAAACTCGACGAAGCCTATACCATGCTGCTCACATGCCCGGTCTAGAGCACGAAGTATTACTTCCTCTGACATTCGCTCTCCTGCAAGACTCACTAAAGCGCCTTTCCTACTAATCTCTCCATAGACGGGTGGGTCCAACTCACTGAATGTGATGATGTCCCCGATAGCATAACGGTAGAAGCCGCCATTCGTTGTTACCAGGACACGATACAGTGTATCCTGTTTCACATCAGACAGAGGTATCGGCTCGGCTCCCTCCTCCTCATCAGGGATGAACTCGAAGAAGGTGGTATCAACCGGAGGAATTATGCCTTTATCGGCAAAAACTTGGAAGCCCAATGACGCTTCAGTTGCTCCATAGCTTTCCCAGATAGACACATCGCCTAGAAGGTCGTGAATTATACGTCGATACGGGGTAATCGACACTCCGCCCGAGGAGAAGATGCGAAAGTTTGGCCACAGCTCTTGAAGGTCTACAATGCCATCTTGGGATATTTTTCGGAGCTTTACTTTTGTTTCGTTGTCTAGCTCGGGGTCCTCGAGTAGACGGTCTAGATATTCTGCTTTAATTTTACGTAATAACGAGACGGTATTTGACGTTAGACCTGCCGCTGAGCGAATATCTTCTGCTACAGCATATCGTGCAGTGATATAGAATTTCTTGTCCCAATCGGTAATCTTGTCTACTTCTCTGGGGGGTACGCGCCGTGGCTCGTCACTGGATTGATACCGTTGGAGCTGAGGCGGAAGTTGCGCAGCGCCAAGTGCTCCAGTCATAAATGCGACATCGTATCCACCAACCCCATCACCTAGCCTTGGAGGGGTGGTGAGAACAAGTATCTTCCCATCCATCACATCATAGTGACCAGAATGAACGACGCTGTACGCTCCTGCCCTTAGACCATCCATGACAATCTCCTCAACGCGGTAAGAACTTAATGGATACAACTTGGGGCTGCCAGCAGTTCCACCGGTCATTACCAGGCTTACAGTCTTGTCTGGGAAAAGGATGTTCTCTTCACCCTGGATGCAACGAGCGGTGTACAGCTTCATGTCCTCATAGGTGGTGATGGGGACCTCGCGCTGAAAATCTTCGATAGACTTGATGTCTGCAAAGCTATGTTTTTTGCCAAAGACTGTGTCCTTGCAGCGTTTCAAAATTCTCCGCAGGCATCTTTGTTGTGCGGCAGCAGGGTTTTCTAGCCGCTTTATAGTAGGTATGCAATACTTGTCATAAAACGCCTTTACGACAGCCTCTCGAGAAAGCATGTATTCACCTTTCTTACTGATGCTAAAAGTGCTGTTTCCAGCAGTTGTAGGCTCTTCTCTACCTAGGCGCTATATTTATCTTGTCTTATGCGTGGTCACTTGGTTTTCAGAGTGGGAATCATTTGGATGAGATCTGGCGTGAGGCGTCGAGGTACCTTCGTCTGCCCGACCACTTTCTTCATCTTCCTAAGCAAGACCTCAAATCCACCAGGTTGAACTGGGATGATGACCGGTAGATGTAACACATTAGCTTGGCGTTGCGCGGCGTAATGGATGTTCGCACGTGCTAAGCGCGCATCGATATCACCTGTGAACTCCTCAAGGTCGTCAGGAGGTTCTGTGAACTCGATGAATATATGGTAGCGAATCACGTCCTCTGTAATCTCAGGTAAAAGTGCGAAATCGATGAACCCGATCCCACGCTGTTCACATGCTCGTTCCAACACTCGGAGAATGATTTCCTCGCTTAACCGTTCCCCTGCTAGGCTGACAATGCTCTTCTTTCTACTGATAACAGTGAACACAGGGGTCTGGATGTCAGTAAACTCGACAAGGTCACCAATGTCATACCGATAAAATCCGCCAAAGGTCGTAATAAGCACACGATAGGGTGTTCGTAGTTTCACATCGCTTAGCGGGATAGGTTCGGCGCCCTCCACATCGTCAGCAATAAACTCGAAAAACACACGCGAAATATTCGGAATCATACCCTTGTCCGGAAAAATCATCCCACCTAGTTCTGCCTCCGTGGCCAAGTAACCCTCCCAGATATCTACGTCACCAATCAGCTTCCGGATGATGCGCCGGAACGGCGTTACAGACACACCTGATGAAATAAGGAGGCTGAGTTTAGGCCAAAGCTCTTGGAGATTTAGCACCCCATCGGTTGAGACGTCCCGAAGCCTTGCTTTGGTCTCCGCATCAAGTTCCGGATCAGCAAGGAGGCGGTCGAGGTACTCAGTACTAATCTTGCGAAGGAGAGACACCATGTTAGAGGTAAGACCCACGGCTGAACGGACATCCGCTGCAACCGCGTAGCGCGCGGTGAGATAGAATTTCTTATCCCAATCCAGAATCGTATCAACTTCTCGTGGTGGGACGCGCCGGCTTTCTCTTCCTTCTAATAATTTCTGCAGCTCTGGTGGGATAGGGGCAACTGTAAGTGCTCCGGAATAGAAGGCGACGTCGTACTGGCCGATTTTCTCGCCCAAGGACGGTGGAGCAGGAAAAGTAAGTCTTTTCCCCTCCATCAAATCGTAATTGCCCGTGTGCACTACATAGTAACCTGTTGTTTCGAAGGCACCAAAGATAAATTCTTTGACGCGGTATTCGCTGAATGGATACAATTTGGGGGTACCCGTGGTTCCCGAGGTGACTAACATGCACATCGTCTTATCCGGAAACAATATGTTCTCCTCGCCCGCCATCGTCCGGGCAACGAAGGGCTGCATATAATCATACGTTGTGACCGGGATGTGGCGTTGGAACTCGTCAATTGAGGCGATGTCCGCGAAGCCATGCTGCTTGCCAAAGGCGGTATCCTTGGCTCGGCTCAGAATCTTGCGGAGAATTTTCTCTTGCGTTCCCAGAGGATCCTCTAGTTGTTTCAGCCGTGGCTTGCAATATCGGTCGTAAATGATGTGTATCAGCTGCTTGGTAGACAACATAGCCACTTTGCCTAACCTGCATTAGCTATAAGGTTTTGCTATCATAAAGCCCACAAGGGAAGACAGGTGCCAGAGCAAGATATGTACTGATAATGGAGGATGCATCAAAACCCGAGTTAGATATATTATTCGAGTCTGGGAATCATGCGGCTAATTTCTAGGGTCAGAAGGCGCGGTACCTTGGTCTGTCCTAGGATTTTTTCCTGGGTTTTAAGAAGAGACTCAAAGCCACCTGGTTGGACAGGGATAATAATTGGTTTATGTATTACATTGGCTTGGCGTTGCGCTCCATACATAAGATTAACTTGTCCTAAACGGGCATCGACTTTACTGGTAAACTCCTCTAAATCATCAGGTAATTGTGTAAATTCAATGAAAAGATGGTAGCGGATTACTTCTGCAGAGACTTCGGGTAATAGGGCAAAGTCGACAAAGCTAATTCCGGCTTCTCTGCATGTGCGTTCCAGTGCTCTCAGAATGAGCTCCTCAGACATACGTTCTCCTGCCAGACTTACAAGACTGGCTTTACGACCAATCACACGCAGTGTCAGCGGATCAGTGCCTGTGAACTCGATTAAATCGCCGATGTCATAGCGATAGAACCCACCAGAGTTTGTGACCAGCACTCGATAAGGCTTACCAGGGGTAACGTCGCTGAGAGGAATTGGCGGAGCGGCTTCAACATCGTCGGGGATGAATTCGAAAAACGTGGTACCCACATACGGCATCATGCCTTTGTCCAAATAGATTTGCGTCGCAAGCCATCCTTCCGTGGCAGCATAGCCTTCCCACAAGTCGATGTCACCTAGTAACTCGTGGATTGCCCGTTCAAAGGGTGTGATAGAGACACCACCATGTAAGAGGACTCGGAAGTTTGGCCACAGGCTACGAAGGGCGATATGGCCATCCTGCGATGCCTGTCGAAGCTTAGTTTTCGTAGCCGCGTCTACTTCTGGGTCTGCAAGCAAGCGGTCGAGGTAGTCGGTGCTAATCTTGCGTAAGAGGGAAACGATGTTTGAGGTGATTCCAGTTGCTGAACGCACATCAGCAGCGACAGAGTATCGTGCACTGAGGTAAAACTTCTCATCCCAATCTAGAATATTATCTACTTCTAGAGGAGGCACCCGTCGTCGCTCTGCTGTCTGAAGCATCTGCAGCTGGGGCGGCAGCGGGGCAACAGTAAGTGCACCTGACATGAAGGCAACTTCGTATTCACCAATTTTCTGACCTAACGATGAGGGTGCTGGAAAGACCAACCGGTACCCCTCTAAAGTATCCCAACGATCATGATGGACGACGTAAAAGGCGGCAGATCGAAGAACATTGATGAGCGTATTCTGGACGCGCTGTTCACCAAAGGGGAAAAGCTTCGGGTCACCCGTTGTGCCAGACGTGACTAGAAAGCACAGAATCTTATCCGGGAACAAGACGTTCTGCTCACCCTGCATGGTCCGAGCAATGTAGGGTTGCAGTGATTCATAGGTATTAATGGGTACAGTACGTTGGAATTCCTCAATCGAGCGGATGTCCGCGAAGCCGTGCTGCTTGCCATACACCGTATCTTTTGCCCGATTCAATACCTTGCGTAGGCATTTCTCTTGGGTGCCAACAGGATCCTCCAATTGTTTCAGCATCGGTTGGCAAAAGCGATCATAGATTGTCTTCACAATAGCTTTCTGAGACATCATATGTTGTTCCTCCATAAAACCTACCTAAAAAGATGAGTCACATCCTATCGAAAGACAATAATTAATTCGGTAGCTTAAACTTCCGGAGTTTGTTGATTCGTCCATAGTACGGACGCTCCTCAGGTCTTACTTGATACATAAACCATCTAAAACCGTTCTCTGAACAGTACAGAACATCCCGCTCGTCCTCGATAAAGAGGATTCTATCCTCAATGTCAACATACATGACGTGACGAAGTGGGCTACCACGCGACTCGTTATATCTCCCGCGCTCCCAGTAAAACTCCCGCCTCTCAATAGTCGACCATAAGACCTCCCTCCACTCACCCTCTCGGAGAAAGAGAAGGGAATCCCTGACCCAGAAATCACCTGCCCAGGCGTCACTCTCCATCTCTTCCTTCGCGGGCTTCCGTCCCGTACGTACAACTTTGAACCGTCCGTACTCCCTGCTCTCCTCTCCACTTAGCTCAGGGATATCCCTTCCCTGCAGTGGCTCAACGGTGCAGGCATAAGCATCGTCATAATCGAAAGCATCCGCCAGCTTCGGCTTTATCTTATCCTTCGGCATTGCTCATACACCATAACAAAGACTAGGAAAGACGTGCTCTAGAGCTTGGAAAGAACACCTTTGCCTATACTCTTGATTTGTTCAACCTCCTGCTGCGGGGGAAACATAAGAATGAGATGTGAAACACCTATCCGCTCATACTCGCGGAGTCGCTCCAGCATCTGATCCGCTGTACCCCAAAGAGAACTAGAAACTCGCTCACGATACTCCTGCTCCGAAACTCCTCGGTTAGCTGCCCCCTCCTTGATGGCAGCCTCCATATCCTCTTCTGACTCGAAGAAGCGAGTCCATAGCCCCACTGACTTTAGCATCTCAGAGGGATCTCGCCCTTCCCTTCGACAAAACTTGTCAAGACGCCGAAACTTGGGAACACAATCAGCCGGAGAATAAGCCCATGCTAAATTGATACCATCGCCGTACTTGGCGGTCAGGCGAAGCATCTTCCTCTTCCCTGCCGCCGCACCCACCCAAATTCTCATGGGCTTCTGCACAGGCTTCGGCACAGAGATTACATCTTCTACTGAGTAATGATTTCCCTTGAAGCTGAACCGTTCATTCTCCCAGATTCCCCTAATAATCTGGATCGCCTCAGCTAGCTGCTCGATACGAGTCAAAGTGTCGGGAAACTCGAACCCATAGGCTTTATACTCCATTTCCTTCCAGCCCGCACCAATCCCGAACTCCAGCCGCCCACCTGACAAAACATCAAGAGTCGCTGCCATCTTTGCCGTCAAAGCAGGGTTCCTATAGCTCTGGGAGAACACAAGACTGCCAACTCGAATCGTTTTATTCACCATGACGAGGGCGGTCATCAGCAGCCAGGGGTCTAACAGCACTCTTTCGGTGGAATCGGTATCAAGCATGAAATGATCCGAAAACCATACCGAGGAGAACCCTTTATCCAAAGCGGTCTTTGCAATTGTTACTACATCGTCGAAACTGAACCCAAATTGGGGCTCAATCTGAACTCCAAACTCCATTACACAGCCACCTCAATTAGATGTAACGTATCGTAGCGTTATCCTGCGCTGCATAGGACCATTAGACCTTTTCTTTATTATGACTTCACTACCTCGCCCACACTCAAAAGTTGCAGGGTACCTCGACGCTGCATCGCTGCTAGGAAACCAGGCTGAATACGATGGAAGAACCGATGATAGAGGAGAAGCGCAGCCAGCGGCAAGTAGAGGAGGATGAATGGATTGATGAAGGTAATGAGGAAGAAGAACCAGACAGGGACCCACGGCCAAAGACCAATAGTACTCGGTGTGGTACTTAATGTGATAAGTCCTGGAACGTTGAAGACCATTCGTAAGTAATCAATGAGGACGAAGATACTGGCAAACCCTTTCAGATAGTCAAGGAGTGTCCGCCCACCCACGCGCAGCTCCTGTGGGCCACACGACGGATAGGTGTGGAATACAACATTAGAATCTTCAATAAGCCATGTGGCAGGCAGAATAAACGCCAGTAGCGGGAAGATTAGTGGCATCAAAATAATGGCCTGATTTATCTCATTGAAAATATCTGCTAGGTTTGGATTAGCAGGGAGAAACCATGATATTTGTGTGGGTAAGAATCGGGTGATCGTCAGTGCTAACGCCATCATCAAGAGCAGATTGAAAAACGCACGACGTAATAGTGAATACACCGGACGGGGGTGAGGTGTCTCCGGTGCATAAAAGAAAATCTCCTTACCGGGGTTAAAAATCTTGTTCAGTGGAAGTACCAGCCACTGCGCGGTTACGCTACTCAACAGCAGATAAAGGAACACTGAGGCGAGGGGGAACAGATACATCAATATCAGCCAATCGGTGAGTGCGCCTCCAGGTAGCAACACTACTATGTCTACAGGCTCAAAGTAAGCAGGAACAATGTAGTTGAGCCACGCCCACGCAACATCAACCAAAACGCAGGCGCTGATGATTAGGATGGCTACAAAGGTTCTTCGCTCCATAACCACATACTCAGCATGTCCTCTCTCAAAAGGCTTACCAGTCCTAAATTGAGTGAACTAGCGCTATTCTATTTTAGCGGTAAATTTCAGAATCACTCGAAATTAGAACGTTTCTTCCTTGAAGCGGATGTCAAACTCCGCGATTTCCGCTAGAATTGATTCGTAGATTTCAGGAATAATTGGAATTTGAACCCCGGTAAGACTAATTTCGCCCTCGAGGATGAGGCGACTGGCAATCGCCACTGGGTATGCAACAGTTCTGCTCATCGAAGTATCGCCGTGTGGAATGCCATAATCAATCAGGGTTGAGCGCACCCGTTCCTTCCTTCCACCAGCGTACTCGATTTCGAACTTGTGCTGCATAACAAGCATGTCCCGCTCGCCCGGGGCATACTGAAGCTTCTCCTCAAAGAGAGTACAAACCACATCTAATGCAGTGCTCCGCTCCAGGGGAATCCTGCGGTCGTCAAAGAGCCCCAGCCAATTAAATCGCTCCAACACATTGTGCTGCTCATCTCTCTTGAGGAACTTGGCTACAGCGGCTCGTGTATCAACACCAGATGGTGCCTTTACTAGCTCACGCACGAACCCCTCGTAGGTTTTTCCTGTAAAGTCCTGTTCAGTGAGGTCTAGGAGCCCCATCCTTCCAAAATCGTAGATAGTCGCACACCACCCAAGATAACGTAGTGTACCACGAAGCATCGTTTTCGTCTCTTTTACACCATAAATATCCACGTAGGGTGTACTATCTCTGTTCGGATAGCCCTCAAATGTCCCTAGCCCTGGTACCTCCTCCTCATGGCAGCTGTTGAAAAGCTCCTCAGAAGGGATTACCACTTCTTTACCGTCTTTGATGAATCGAGCGCTGTTGGTGCCAGCAAGTAACACACCACGGGGACTCCAGGACAGTTTGTAGCCAAAGGGGTTGTTGTTAGCATCAGGAGCTGGTAAACCCCCACAAAAGCTTGTGAATGAACGAATCGTGCCGCCATTGGCTTGGGCTTCGTGGATAACCTTCATGGCAGACATGTGATCTAAACCGGGATCTACACCACATTCGTTCAGCAAGATAACTCCCTCTTTCTTGGCCTTAGCGTCTAACGCGCGCATCCCATCAGACACATAGGAGGTAGTAGTCATGTGTTTACTTTGGCGAAGACATTCTGTAGCAACGGTCACGTGGTGGGTGTAGGGTAACAGTGATGTCACAAGGTCAACTGGTGCGACAAGGTCCTTCAGTCGTTCAGGTTCCCGCTGGATGTCAAAAGCGACGGGAGTCCCATTTGAACGCCCGTTTATCATCCGCTCTGCTTTGCTGACAGTCCGGCTAGCTACAGTGACCTGATATCCCTTCTTCAACAAATAATCAATGTACGGTCTAGCTACGAGACCAGCTCCAAGACATAATACGTGTTTCATCACACTCTATCTCCAATCATTTTCTCTACTATTCACGTTTTCTTATTCGAGATACTGCTTCAAATACTCATATTCAGGCGTGAGTTTGCCTCTATACACAATGACGGCTTTCAACACCTCAGGTGGAAGGTCTAGCTTGTCAAAGGGCACGGTGTAATCTGCATTAACGATTGCTGGGACAAACTGTTGGAGCGACTCACTAAAAGAGGTCGATGCTTCGCGTGGCAGTTCTGTTGGCAGGTTGTCCACAGCCATCACGACGATTCCACTGCCTTCTATGCCTAGTTCGATTTTTTCTTTAGTTGGGTTGTAGACGAAGCAGGGTTTGTAGGGTTTTGTGGAGTCGAGCGTGAATTCGATTGCGCCTTCTATGTCGCAGCTGATGTCGCCTACAATCTTCAGGCGTGGTTTTCCGCTTGTCTGTTCCCAGTGTTCGCGGAGTTCTGTTTTTCTAATCATTCGTGGATATTTGTCGGTCCAGTATATGCAGTTCATCAGCACGGTTATGTGGGGCACATATCTCATGAATTGTGATTCGTAGAGTTCCTTGCCGTGTTTGTAGTAGTGTTGTAGGTCGAACTGTGTTGAAGGGTCGCGGGGGCGTACCGTGTCTTCTTCACGGAAAACCACCTTGTAGAGGAGGTGCGGGTTTGGTTCTAGGTCAGCTAGCTCGTCTGGTTTAACTTCCTTGTGGGGTAGTAGGTCAAATATTGCTTGAGCTCCTTTTGATGTGTTGCCGTATCCGATAAACCCACAGACCAGGGGTGTCAATTCTTCTGCGAAGCCTTCGGTTTTGATTCGTTCTCCCATTTGTTTTACTGCTTCTTCTAGCTCGCTAAGTCCACTGTGTTCATAGGTTGGTTTGAGTCGGAATGGATTCTGCCTGATACCCTCGTGTTCTAGACGTTGACCAAACGCTCGGAGGGTTTCAGACATGCCTGCAAAGCCAGCCCAATTTCCAAAAAAGACTAGCCGCTTGTTCTTTGAGTCTACGATTCGTTCGTAGTCGATGAGGGTTGCGCCCACATCTAGCATCTTCTGCAGCATGTCCATGTTGTAG
>JABXGV010000060.1 GCA_016550485.1 archaeon | reverse complement strand
TGGCGGGCTTAAAGCCGAATGTAACTTTCTCCTTGTCTCTGTACTCTACCTTCCTTTTCTAGTTCTTCGAGATGCTTCAAAATCATCACAGCCTCCCAATACCGCAACAATGACTTAACATACGGGAATCTACCATAAATGGGCGCATGGTCCACTAGCTGCTCAACCGTTTTTCCACTTCCCAACAGTGAAAGGATTCTTTCATTCCTTTCATCCAGTTTATTATAGAACGCATCGAATCTTGCGCCAATATCCTCAGTGATGATGCCCTTATGTGACGAGACGACGATTTTTGGAGAAAGTGCTTTCAGCCTTTTCACTGAGGATCTGAAATCTGCAAGGCTGGACTCTGCATGACCGTACCACGGGAAAGAGGTCAAATCATAATCGAAGGAGAAGAGAATCCTTTCAGTCTCTTCGAGGAAACAGTAGTGATCAATAGTGTGTCCAGGTGTGTAGATTGGCGTCAATGTAACCTCTCCGAAGCTAAAGCGTGTGTCTTCGTTGTAGCTGTCTGTTGGTTCACAATCGCGGACGCCAAGGATTTCTCTGGCAAATTTCCGCCAGCGAGGGCCAAGCGGCTCGTTTACGAATCTCTGAGAAAGTTTGACTAGGCTACCGCGGCTGGTGAACCCCTGTTCTGGGACAAAAAGTGGTTTATCTTGAAACAGCCAGTTGCCTGCGATGTGATCAATGTGCGTATGCGAGTTTATCACATAGTCAATCCTGTACTCCTTTCGTATCTGCTTTAGGGTTTCAATACCGCAGCCTGTATCTATCAAGACGGTTTCGTTGTCGACTATGAGAACAGAGTGTGAATACGGGAACCGTCCCTTGTTTCCACCGGGGACTAGGTAGATGTGGTCCGCTACCCGTTGAAGTTTTTGTTGCACCATAATATCCACGGACTACGGGTTATCGTGGGCTCTTCAGGTTTTGGCTTATAAGAGATTTGACAGGTTTGACGAGAAGAAATTGCGTTTGGGAAGCACTCAAAAAGCAAAAGGGGTTTCATCATCTCGTGTACGGAGGTTCCGTTCTTGCATCCCGATGAAGTTGTATCTCACGAATTTAAAGTCGCGATAACATGGCCTGGTGAATATCCAGGCAATATTGGGTTCAAAGACAGGGCAGGTCTTTCACTCTCTTCTCCACCAGAATTTGGTGGTCAAGCTGGCTCCTATACTCCTCAGGAACTGTTTGTATCCTCCATTGCTAGTTGTTATCTAACAACCTTTACTTTCTTTCTCAACCGAATGAAGCTATCTGTTGATAGCCTTACCATGGAAGGGTGTGGTGTGGTCGAACAAGTTCCAGAAGGAGGATGGCGATTTCGGGAGGTTATGGTGACCATGAACATCAGGCTTACTAATGCAGATGCCACGGCGAAAATATCGCGAGCAATAGAACTCAGCGAAAAGTATTGTATGGTAACCCGGTCTGTCAGCTGTTCAACCCGCCTTGAACACACCATCAATGGACAAAAGGCACCAACCTGAAGTTTCCGCTTGTGGAATTAGTTGTTTTCCTAACTCTAACAGATTTAAGTAGCTTAACCGCACATTTCTCTCTCGAAAATTACACGAGAGGTGTCATATGTTGGCAAGTGAAAAGCTCGGATTTGAAACACTCAAAGAGAAGGTTATCGATGCAGGGCGCTGCTGTGGCTGCGGTGCTTGTGTTGCAGCCTGCCCTAAAAGCATAATCGAAATGCAGGACTCGGTTCCCACGTTGGTCGGGGAAGACATAAAATGCGGCTTGTGTACAAAATCCTGTCCTCGAATGATCGAAGATTACAGACCTATCTATGCTGAAGTTTTCGGTGACGCCCAGCGGGACCCCGCGCTAGGTGTGTTTCTTCAAGCCTATGCTCTGCGTAATGCAGATGAAGCTGTTAGAAAGCGTGCACAAGATGGTGGGGTTGTCACTGGGCTATTACTTCATCTGCTAGACACTGAACAAATCGAAGGCGCTATAGTCTCAGGCGTTAATCCAGAGCGTCCATGGCTTCCGCTGCCACAGGTAGCAACGACACGCAAGGAGATTCTAGCAGCGAGCAAATCACGATATACACGTTCAGCTAATCTTGTTGCACTGGCTGAAGCCATCAAGGAAAGAAAACTAAAACAGCTAGCCGTTGTAGGGACCCCCTGCCATATTCAGGCAGTGCAAAGGATGCGACTCGCGCCATTAAAGCGGATAGACCGATCCGTTGTGATGACAATCGGGCTTTTCTGTAGCGAAACATTTCGCTTCGACGACTTAATGCAGCAGAAAATTGTTGGCGAGTTAGGTATATCATTGGATAAACTGCGGAAACTCGACATCAAGGGGAAGTTGCTAGTCTATCCACGAGGAGCAAAGGAGTCTCTTAAAGTTCCGTTAAAGGATTTAGCAGAGTGGGTAGAACCTAGCTGTCACTATTGCACTGATTTCGCCTCAGACTTTGCGGATATCTCAGTTGGTGGAGCCGGGACGCCGAGTAAGTGGTCAACGGTTTTAACACGCACAAAACGAGGTCAAGCATTAATAGAGGAGGTCCTCGCTGCCAACAAGTTCTTACGAGAAGAAGTAACTCCTGAAGACCTTGATATGTTACGCCGAATAGCCAGACCCAAAGTGGCACGTCAACCTCACTGAAAGTGTAAAGATTGTAATCCTCTTGTGATTAGAATGGGTAAACGGACCTGGAACTTTGAAGATATCAAGGTTCAATTTGGGCGAATAAAACGAATCATCCAGGGAGAAACTATCTCGATTCCCTACAAGCTTACAAATACTACTGACTCCTATCTTGTTTTCTCTCCTGGTGAAAACAAGTACGGAAGTATCTTCGTTCAAGGCGATTTCCTGATTTATAACACCTTAGCTCAAAGCGCAACAGGTCCCGTGTTTTTCCACATTCTCAACCCCCTCTCACCCAAAGCCACAATTAGTCAAGATATCCAAGTAAGGTTCTTACAATCGGGGAAAGTGCACAAACGGGTAATGCGAGCATATATGAAACTAGATGAAGAAACCGTAACCCAGCTCTTTATCTCCGATAGACCCCCAACGACGCAAGAAATACAGCAGGCCCCCTCCCAGTCAATTATAACACCTGTAGCTCCATCAAGAAAAACCGAACTCACATATAGGCGCCTAGAGGGCCTAGACGAGTTCCTACAAAGGATGGAGAAGGGTGCTTTTGAAGTTGTTGTCCCAGGCGCGTACCAAGAAAAGATTCACAAACTACTCGATTTCACGCTGGAGTTAGATGTTGAACCCCAAACCGAATTCCAAGAACTCTATACTAGATATAAGCCAGAGGATATTGTAGAGCTGGAAAAAATGGGATACAGGGCACTAGCTACAAGTCGTGGTACAGTGCTGCTCAGGGATGGAAAGGCAACATGGATTGGAAGGATTGAACTCGCCGCGCTTCAGAGGATGGAAGAAGAGCAAAAGGAGAAAGTAGTCATCTGGGTACAGCCGACCGCAGGTCCAATAAAACTACTTCTTGAGGAATATGGTGAACAGAATCTTCGAGACCAAATGTATCACGGACGGTTTCCCTATTTCCTACGGTTACCCAAATCCGCCTTTCTCGATTTCTTCAAATGCATAAAGAAAGGAAAATATCGTGTGGTAGCTGGACACGGTATGTTCTACGAATCAGACATCTGGGTACTCGGGGACGAATAAGTCTCCCATTTTGCCCAACACGAGCTTCAGTATGAGTATCGTGATTCACTAAGAATACAAACACTTTTCTCATTAGAGCACTCCAAAAGCCACTCATACTCTCTAATGAAGGTGCGACTGAATTGAGCGAGAAACCATTTTTGTTAGGTGTTTTGAAACTAGGAAACATCGGAACTTCGCCCATACTTGAGCTCCTCTTTGATGAACGGGCTGACCGAAAGAACTTCAACGTTATCGTTGTTGGCTCTGGCGCAAAGATGGACGAGGCTGCAGCTGAAAAAATCGCTAAAATCCTAATCGAACAGAAACCGCAAGTAGTTTTGATTCCCAGTCCCAATGCTGGCTTAAAGGGTCCAGCAAAGGCTCGGGAAATGGTAAAGGCAGCTGGCATCCCTGTCATCATCCTCTCAGATATGCTGAAGAAAGACGAAAGGGAGGCGTTAGCCCAGGAAGGGTACGGCTATATACTTCTTCAAGCGGACTCGATGATAGGGGCACGCCGAGAATTCCTTGATCCCGTGGAAATGAGTCTCTTCAACGCGGATGTAATAAGAGTACTCGCAGCCACTGGAGCATTCCGTTTGGTGCAGATTGAGCTAGATAAGGTGTTTGCAAATATAATGGCAGGTAAAACACCAAAGTTGCCCACCATTGTGGTTAGTGCCACAAAAGCCGCGGCGGCAGGGCACTTCTCGAATCCATATGCTCACGCTAAAGCTCACGCGGCATATGAACTGGCAGCGTCTGTTGCCAACATCTCCGTTACAGGCTGCTTCAAAACAAAGGAACGGGAGAAATACATAGCCTTGGTGGCAGCAGCTCACGAGACTATGCGTGCCGCAGCACGGCTTGCTGATGAGGCTCGTGAACTAGAAAAGGACGGCGATAGTGTCTGCCGCTCACCCCACCTAAAAGACGGAAAAATCGGAAGGAAAATCAAACTCCACGACAAACCGACCTAAGAGAATCTCATCATATACCTCAGACTAGACTGTTAAGGCACACCTATCTAGTGAGAACTAGGTCTCTAGTTCGGAGCAGATTCGCTACTAAATACAAGCTGTATCCGCTGTAAGTTTATTCATCCGGGGCTATTTGTCAGCCCTCGGTGACTTCCAAGACTTACGTAGTGGATGGACGCCCTTCGGGAAGTCTTCTGGGAGCACAAGCCGCCTAAGGTCGGGGTGCCCCTTGAATTCAACGCCAATCATATCGAATACTTCCCGTTCGTAAAATTCTGCACCAGGAATCAAGGCAACAATGGAATCAGCCACAGGCTTCGCGGTGGGAACAACCTCCTTCACGTTCACAGTGACGCCTTGAGCTTCAAAATGGTAGATGACTGCAAGCTTTCCACCCTCTAGGTCCATGCCTGTGATGGTCGAGCAATGGTAAAGCCCCCATTTCTCTTTCATGAACTCCACAGCTTTCAGCATTGCACTTGGCTTAACGGTAAACATTATGCTGCGCTCTCTGAGAAAAAGTGACTCAACACAATCTGATCCCATAGCCTTCTCGAAGTCGCTTATCATCTTACTTTCTCTTTTCGTTGGACTCTTAGCTTTTGGTGCAACTGACATTTTCTATGCCTCCATCATGAAATTACTGTAAGAATTATCCGCCCTTCAGTGATGCTAGGAGTGTAGCGACGCCGTGAATTATGGCTTCGGGTTTCGGTGGACATCCGGGAATGAAAGCGTTTACTGGAATAACGCCATCTAATCCACCCTCAACGTTGTAGCATTCGCGGAACACGCCACCAGACATTGTACAGGCCCCGATTCCAACTACAAACTTGGGATCAGGTGTCTGGTTATAGATGCGCAGAAATCTCTTCTTTGTCTGCTTCGTGATTGGTCCACTGCACAATAATACATCAGCGTGACGCGGACTTCCCTTCAGCAATACTCCAAACCGCTCCAAGTCATATCGGGGGGTTAGAGCATCAAGGATTTCGATGTCGCAGCCGTTGCAGCCGCCGCTGTTAAGGTGAAGAACCCAAGGGCTGCTTAAGCGCGCCCATGTAACTAGCTTGCTTAGAACACCCATTTCTAATCTGCCTCCTGCAGGGCAATGCTACCCTTCCTCTTACTCTTCTTAAAACGGTTTGGGTTTTTGTAATAATTCAAGACCAGCCAATCTGTTCTCCACTAAGGTTCTAAGATTGGTCGATTCAAGACTGCATCCTATTTGCGGAGTGTAAGGATGGCAAAGAACCCGATGAGGATATAGATTACAACTACCCACCCAATAATGCCCATGCTAGTGGCCAACATGAAGGCAATAATGTCGAAAATCGTGAAGTACACTGCATAACGCAGAAGATGCGAGTGGAACTGGGTTTTTACTCCAGGAACCGATTCGCCGCACGCGTAGGTGGTTCGCTTCTGCTTCGTGGGATTGTTGGGCGCCAGTCCCTTACCGATAGCATATATCAGAAGGACGATAATGAGGATGATAGCGAAAGCGATGAAGAAGTAAAACATCATATCGAAGTTCGTATAGACATCCAGTGGTAGGGGCATATTGCATTCACCATCCTTGATACTAGCACTCAAAATGTTTGGCTTTGTATAAAAGGCTTGCTCACGCTACAACTTTACTAGACATGATTTCTGAGAAGGTCCTTAGCACGAGTAACAGCGAGAGCCTAATTGGCGAGTGCCAAGGCTCTCTGTATTCTTGATTATTTTGAGATTTCTATACAAACCTTTTCCTTTCCTGTAAGTTCTGGTGCATGAAGAGAAGAAGCCACAGCAAGTACAAGCTTCTGAAACAGGTTGTCAATAAAGGCGTTCAGCGCTACATTTTCGCCAAAGACGACAAGTGTGGTGAGGTTCCCAGATTGATTATCTTCATCATTACTATCTGTCATTTTTCATTCCATCTTGAAGGACGTTGCATTAGCAAGCCAGTCATCGAGTCTCTGTAGGAGCTCGGGCAATTGGTCAGGGATCAGAAGTGCTTCTGTAACACTGGGGGTCAGGGTGCAAATGGCAAGCACCTCACCTTGGATATTTTCTGATAATTCTGGTATTTCCGAGGTAGACCTGAGGCAAATAACTTTAGCAATCTCTTTGTGATGGTGCGTCCACGATTTAAACCCCTCAAGGATTACAACGTTAGCTGATGTCGCAGCTACGCCTAATTGGAGTAACGGAGCAAGCTGTGTGGCGGGACGAGAGAGGAGGAGCGCCGTGGAACTGTCACTATGAAGCAGAACGCCGGTAGCGCCAGCTTTGGCAAAGCGATGAGAATCAGTGCCCTCATGATCCAAAGAGAAGCTCGGCTTGCCAACGTGTTTCACAGCTAGAACCCGAAGCCCCTGAGAGGTGAAGTGCTCTGTTGCTGCCGAAGCAATGGTGGTTTTACCAGAATTCTTGAAACCGAAAATAGAAAGTGTTGGCGGTATCTCTGTCAATCCGGATCCCTCACTTTGGCTTACATGTACCTGAAACAGAACAAGCTGTTAATTTAGCCTTTCGAAATTTCAGATGCATACTTATTACCGCTACAAAATTTCTACCAAGTGTTACTCTTTTAAGGAGAATCGATAGAAGGGTGTAAGTTCCTGAAGTTAAAGGTGACTCAGGTTATTGTAGCTGAGGTTCAAACTATGGATATTATGCTTTATCTGTTGGTTGGCTTGTTAGTATTCACGGCGATTTTCGCCTTGCTTGCTGCTGAAGCAAAGGACTTGCTTCATGCTGCATTGTACCTTGCGGCTACGGCTATTTTCTTAGCGTTGATTTATCTGCTACTATTTGCACCCTGGGTTGCGTTCTTCCAGCTCGCCATCTACGCAGGAGCCGTAACTGTCCTGCTAGTGGCTGCTATTTCCTTGACTACTCGTCGAGGCACTGGTGAACCAACGGAGGAAGATGTAACATGAAAACCAAGATACTAGGCGCCATCTTAACAGCCCTTATCTTCATTATCATCGGGTATTATGTAATCGGGATTGATGCGGGCGTTGCATTCTCTCCTGCTTACTACATCTCTACTTTATCGCGGCTCGTTGACTATACGACTCTAACAGCATTATTCACAGCTTTAAGTAGAATGTTGTGGGGATACCGGGGCATCGATATGGTCGTTCAAGGTGTATTTCTCTTCGCTGCAGCGCTTTCATCCTCTGTCTTCTTCCGCGAAGTAAAAAGGAGGCGAAAATAAGAATGATTCCCTACGGTGTTCCTCTGGAATTTTTCCTAATTACGGCCGTGTTCCTCTACGCTGTTGGATTCTACATAATGGCGACTAAGCGGAACATGATCAAGTTCATCATCGGTCTTGAACTCCTACTCGATGGTGCTCACCTCAACTTTATCACCTTCGCAACTGCTTGGCCAGGATTCGTGATAGATCCCTTGGCTCAGTCGCTGGTCATTATCAGCATCTGCATTGGAGGCGGTGTTATCGCCGTCGGCCTAGCATTCGTCATCCGCGCATACAATTTACGCGGAACACTTGACATACGGAAATTAAACGAACTTCGTCATTAAATCAGGAGGAAAATGGAAAAATGCTACCTTATGCTCCATGGCTTTGCTGGGGACTCCCAATCATCGGAGCCTTGTTAACTCCGGTGTTTGGAAAAATCCATCAGAAATTGCGTGATTACGCCGCAGTGATTATGGTATTACTTGGGGCGATATTTGCCTTCTCCATGATAGTTGACATCTGGTACGGCACTGCGTTTCTTGGTACCAAGTGGCTTGAGGAGACCTTTGTCTGGCTCTCCATTCCAGGAGGGTTCAGCCTGGAATTTGGCATGCTTATCGATCCCCTCGCCGTCTTCATGGCCTGTATAGCTACAGGTGTAGGTTTTATCATTATGCTCTACAGTCTAGGGTACATGAAGGGAGACGAATCTCTAACTCGCTACTGGTTCTTCATGCAATTCTTCATCGCAGGTATGACCCTGCTGGTTATGGCTAACAACCTCTTGATGACCTTCATCGGCTGGGAGATTGTAGGACTTTGCTCCTATGCCCTAATCGGCTTCTGGTACAACAAGAAAAACATGATCAAAGACGACCAACTCGGTGAACTAACGGAGGGAGCCTATAACAGCCACTGTGGAATGAAAGCCTTCATCGTCACACGAATTGGTGACGTAGGTCTTCTCATCTCCATCATCTTCATCTTCTTCTTCACAGCCCAAGCTGGTTATCCCACCTTCAACTACCAAACCCTCCTCAGCATCCCTGACTTCGCTTGGCTTGGAAGTATGGCGCAGGTGTTTAATGGCGGACTATTACTCCTTGTCCTCTTCCTGTTCTTCCTTGGACCCATTGGCAAGAGTGCTCAGTTCCCATTACAGATTTGGTTGCCTGAAGCCATGGCAGGCCCCTCAACTGTTTCTGCCCTAATCCACGCTGCTGCCATGGTCAAAGCAGGCGTCTACCTCGTTGCACGAATGATGCCAATCCTAGTTACTGGATATATTGAATTCTTACATGCAGCTTCTGGACCAACTACAACCATAATACTGACGGTGATGCCTAACTTCTTCCTCATCGTGGCAGTCATCGGTGCGTTCACTTCTTTCATGACCGCTACAATGGCGATAGCTGCCAGAGAACTCAAGAAAGTACTCGCTTTTAGTACCATCAGCCAGCTTGGCTACATGTTCTTAGGGCTTGGCATCTTTGCGCTAAGCGCACACGACGCTGGAGGCTTTATCGCCGCCACATTTCACCTATCAGCCCATGCGGTCTTCAAAGCCCTCCTCTTCCTCTCCGCTGGTGCCATATTGCACACGGTACACAGCAAGGACATGCTTGAAATGGGCGGATTACGCAAGGCAATGCCCATAACATATATCTGTATGCTCTTCGGTGCCCTAAGCCTTAGCGGCGTCCCACCCTTTGTAGGCTTCTGGAGCAAGGAACTAATCTTCGCCGCTGCCTGGCATTTGGCTACAACTAACTTCATCGGCTGGATTCTACTCGCAGCAGCAGCCATAACGGGTGCTCTCACCTTCTTCTATACCCTACGGATGATTGGTCTTGTCTTCCATAGCCCACAAAGCAAAAACGTCCAAGACCTTGAAAGGAAACACCAGCTTCACGAAGCACCCAAAGTAATGTGGATACCCCTAGCTATCCTTGCATTAACTACCCTTATCCTCGGCTTCCTGTATCCATTCATCTACGTGTACTTCTTCGGTCAATGGGGTACAGTCTATAGTATTGACATCGAACTTCCCCTCCACCTAGCAGCTCTCCCCACGCTGTACATTAATTGGCTCGCTCACACCTTCACTTCAACAACATACATCATCTCACCAACCTTCCTTATCACCATAGGTGTCTTGTTGCTGGGTGGTATACCGGGGTATTTCTTCTACATTCGGCGAAGCTGGGATGCCTCCCGCTTCAGCAACAACGCCCTCCACCGCTTCCTATACCACCGCTGGTACTACAACCGTGCACTCTACTTCGTCTTTGTAAGAACCGGCATCGAATTCTCCCAAGGCATGTACAAATACGTAGAGGATGGCGGCATCGACCGCTTCAACTACGCGGTCGCGGACGGATTCCAGGATCTTAGCCGAGCCTTCCGTAAACTTCAAACCGGTGTTCACAGCTGGAACATGATTCTGCTGCTCATCGGTGCCCTTGTCCTAATACTCCTCCTATTATTCGGGGGGACGTTTCTAGCATTCTTCCTTCCATAGAGGTGAACTAAAGTGGCTTTGTTCCAATATCTCACATTCAGCATACTGTTAATGGTCATCGGTGCCCCCATTGCCTGGCTACTGGGGCGTAAGAAAGGACGCGTGGGCGGAGTCTTCGCCCTAGCCGTAATGGGAATCAGCTTCTTCGTCTTCGCCCTAGCTTGGTTTGAAATGGCTTATATTAGTCCATACCAAACCTACGAAGAAGTACTCCTCTGGATAGATCCCCTTTACCTCCTAGAACCAAGCACTCCTTCCTTTGGCTTTCTGTTTGGGTTCTATCTGGATGGGTTGAATCTGCCGGTAGCCACTATCATCTATATTCTGACTACGGCTGCAACCTGCTACTCCATAGGATACATGGCTAAGTCCCCCGGGCAGGGTAAGTTCTTCGCGTTACTCCTCCTCTACAACGCTGGAATTCTAGGCGTTGTTCTAGCTACTAACCTTGTCCAGTTCTACATCTTCTGGGAACTCATGCTAATCCCCAGCTACTTCCTTATCGCCCAGTGGGGAACCAAACCAAGGTCGGTCAACATAGCGCTGAAGTACTTCATCTTCACCCACATCGGTGCGGTATGCATTCTTCTCGGCATTGCAGGCATTTGGAGCCTCTCCGGCGCAGCAACGCTGAATATTGTCCAATTCTACACGGTACCTAGTGCACCAATCATCAATCTAGTAGCCGCCATGGCAAGCCCAGTCGTACTAAACCTAGTCAAGTTACTGGTGGTACTGTTCCTCGTGGGCTTTTCCGTTAAAATGGCTATATTCCCTCTGCACACATGGTTACCGGATGCCCACGCCGAGGCACCAACCCCCATAAGCGTTATCCTGTCTGGTGTGATGATCGAGACCGCGGCCTATGCTATTGTCAGAATACTTGTGACTTTCATGTTTGATGCCTTTGCCAGCCTATCCTTCTACCTGATGATCTTCGCCGTCGTTACCATGTTCTATGGTGGCATAATGGCGCTTGCTCAAAAGGATACGAAGCGGCTCTTCGCCTACTCGTCGATTAGCCAGATGGGTTACATCTTCTTCGGCCTCACAAGCGTCACCCTAGCAGGGGCTGGCCTGTACGGAGTTACTGGTGCAACATTTCACATCTTCACCCACGCTCTTGGTAAAGGCCTCTTGTTTATGACTGCAGGAGCATTAATGATGCAAGTCGGTCATGAACGGGGACGTGACATAACTGCCATGGGAGGCCTCGCCAAAAGGATGCCGTGGACAGCGATGATCGCGTTGATTGCCGCTCTCAGCATTGCAGGCACTCCGCCGCTGGCAGGATTTGCCTCAGAGTGGATAATCTTTGCAGGTGGCGCGATGGCAGGTAGTATCTTCATGGTAATGTTTGCCGTGATATCCACCGCGTTAACAGCCAGCTACGTGCTCTGGTTCATCAAGCGTGTTTTCTTTGGCTCAACACCAACAGCAATGGCTAGGGTACAAGAAACCACTTGGTGGGTCCGGGCGCCCATGCTCGGCTTGGCAGCGCTCATAGTCATAATTGGGCTCTGGCCCGGCTTTGTAATCAACCGCCTCTTCGAAGCGGTATATGCACTTCTTCCATAAAGGAGTTGAGTAGAGATGTCAGTAGGATTAACAGAATGGTTTTATCTGCTCCCACTAGTATTAACTCTCGGTGGTGCCCTAATCGTCGGGCTCCTCGGCAAGGTTCTGAAAGGTCGGCGAGGAGATGTAGCCTTAGGCGTTGTAACCGCGGTGTTCATGTTTTTGGCTCTTGTCTCCATTGTAAACCTCTACTACATACTAATGTATGCTAATTGGAGTCCCCTCCTCATTTGGTACTGGCCTCCTGGACCGGTCTTCGATCCTACCACAGGTGCAACCTGCATTAACATAGATATCCTCGCGGTGTATATGAGCGTCGTCTTCGTCTTCCTTGGGCTGTTCGTCGCCATCTACTCCATCAAATACATGGAGCACGACGATGGGATGGGGCTGTTCTACCCGCTTCTGCTTACCCTTGTAGGTAGTATGGTTGGCGTCGTCTATGCTGGAGACTTCCTCACGCTCTTTATATTTTGGGAGAGTATGTCAGTTAGCAGCTATGCCCTAGTTGCATTCCGAAAGGAGGAAACCGAACCCATCGAGGCAGGCTTGAAATACTTCCTACTTAGCGCCTTCGGGTCAACCCTCATCCTCTTTTCAATGTCATATCTCTATGGACTAACTGGGACACTGAATCTTGCCCAAATCGGGGCAAATCTAGCTCTCCTCCCCGCCGGAGGAGCATGGATGAACGTCGCCACTATCACCATAATGGGACTAATAATCGGATTTGGAATCAAGGCAGCAATAGCACCCCTGTGCACCTGGCTCCCAGACGCGCACCCAGCCGCTCCCAGTGGCATCAGCGCAATGCTGAGCGGTGTCGTCATCATGACTGGTTCCTATGCTATCCTCCGACTCTTCGGCTACTTCTTCAGCCCCACCGTCTATCCGGTATATGGCTACATCCTCAGCTGGTTCGCCCTCTTCACCATGATTTACGGTAATCTAATGGCGCTGACTCAGAAGGATATCAAGCGTCTTCTCGCTTACTCGACAATCACGAATGTGGGCTATATCATCTTTGGATTTGCAGTGGGTATGATGCCTCTAACTCATATTGACCCCAATGCGGCTGAATTGGCTCGTTATCTCAGTGTTACTGGAGGGTTATTCCACATTACAGCGCACATGTTGTCAAAGGGCATGCTTTTCCTCTGCGCAGGAGTATTCCTCCATGAGATAGGAACCCGCGATCTCGATAAGCTCAAAGGTATCGGACGGAAGATGACAGTCACAATGGTATGCTTTGACATTGGAGCCCTCTCCCTAGCTGGAGTTCCACCCTTAATCGGGTTCTTCAGCAAGTTCTTCATCATCTGGGGCAGCATCGTTGCTGGCTGGTACCTTGCCGCCGCCATACTCGTGCTTAGCAGTGCCTTCAGCGTAGTCTATTACCTTAGGATGATCCAAATCCTAGTATTCGCCGAACCCAGCCCTGAAGCCCTCAAAGCACAAAGAGCTTCACCAGTAATGCTCTTTTCCATCGTTGTACTAACCCTCTTCATAGTTGGGATTGGGCTCTTCCCAGAGTTCTTCCTCAGAGTAGCTGAGTTGGCTGCAAAGGCAGCACTTGGTCTACCCTTTTCCTAAACAAGCGCCTCCTGTTTTTTGGAGGCCTTGTCTCCTCTTTTTTCTGGCTTAGCTGGCTTAAGCTAGTTATAGAGCAGGTTGTGCTGTTTTCCACCATATTGGGCCATCTGGTGTGTCAATAACTTCAATACCGGACTCTCGGAGCATCTTACGGAGAACATCCGCCTTGTTGAAGTCCTTATTCTGTCTAAGCTGTTCACGTTCTGTCAATATGAATTCGACTAGTTGTCGGGTATGAGAATCGGGTATTGGTGCTAGCTCTTTTTCATAGAGATCACCAAAGAGAATTGTGCAAATGCCTTCTAGTACAAAGAGGGTCTTCTCTACAATATTGCTGCCCAGTTCGTGATACTTGTCAATATGGTGATGCAGGCTTTCAATGAAGTGAAAGAGCTGGGTAATAGCTAGCGCGGTGTTAAAGTCATCATTCATAGCAGCACGAAACTGTTCTTCAGCTTCCCCAATTGCCATAGATAGTAAATCATCCTTCGGTTTTGTAGGTGGTTTCTTTTCTTTGAAGAACCTAAGCACTGCTATGGCATATTGAAGCTGCTTAATTCTCCCTTCAGCAGCAGCTATCAATGTTTCAGTGAAGTCCATTCGTTTCCTGTAATGAGTAGAAAGAAGTGAAAGGCGAACCAAGGCAGCACCATATTTCGACGCAGCTTCACGGGCGGTGATGAAGTTCCCTGTTGATTTAGACATCCTTTCACCATTAAGCATCAAGTGCCGAACATGCATCCAGAAACGAACATAGGATTTTCCGGATGCAGCTTCGCTCTGAGCTATCGAGTTTTCGTGGTGTGGGAAGATGTTGTCTTCACCACCGCCTGAGATATCAATGGTTTCACCTAGGTATTTCCTCGACATCGCAGAGCACTCGATGTGCCAACCAGGGCGTCCAGGCCCCCAGGGACTATGCCAATATGGCTCACCAGGTGCGGCTCGCTTCCAGAGAGCAAAGTCCCCCACAGATTCCTTGTCATATTCATCCTTGGTGATTCGTCCACTGGCTCCAGTCCTTAACTTCCCAGGATCTATCCCTGACAATTTACCATATTCTGGGTAGGTGCTGATGCGGAAGTATACTCCATCATCAGCGATGTAGGCATGGCCTTGATCAAGAAGCTGTTGTACCAGCTCAATCATTTCGTGGATATGCTGTGTTGCGATCGAGTAAGTGTAGGGGTCAGCAATACCCAGGCGGCGGCGGTCTTCAATGTAGTCCTGTGTGTGACGAGTGACTAGCTGCTGGAAGCTCTCACCCGTTTCCCTCAGACGTCTGAGGATGTTGTCATCTACGCTGATATCAGTCACATTGGAGACGTGTGTCACTTTGAAGCCAAGGTACTGCAGGTATCGGTGAACAATATCCCAGAAAACATAGCATCTGGCGTGACCGATATGCATCAAATAATTGACAGTCAAACCACAGGTATACATCGTAACCGTGTCTGATTGAAGAGGTATGAAGCCTTCCTTTTGTTTGGAGAGGCTGCTATAAATGACCAGCTGTGAACGTAAAGGCGCAGAATCGTGGCCTTGAGAGCTGGGCAATCGACGGACAGGCGTTGGTGTCAAGGAACCCACTCTCCATCCGTGCGTGTATGAACGGCTCCCAAAATAAACTGGGACGTCTTGCTAGTGAGTTGTAACAGTTGGAGAAAAGAGATGGCGAGTGGTGTCACCATTGGGCTATTTGTAGCAAACGCGATACCCCATTAGTAAGCACCTACCACAAGTTACCAGTATTGCTTTCATAAATGTTACGTTCTCGTGGAAATTGATAGATTCCAAATGAGAGCAAGGCTTTTTTAGTCAAGCATTATTGGGTTACTACTTCCGACGGGAGACAGCCTCCATGCCAGCGAAAATGAAGAAATTCAACGCGGTCGTTTTGGACAGAGAGTTGGATTCAACTCTCCGGCTCATCGCGGGTCTTGGTGTAGCCCATTTTATTGATGTTCAACACCGCATGGAAGAGCTTGATGTCAAGCTGGAGCCAGTGGAAGCCTCAGACCGCTTCTACCAACTCTCTAATCTCTTGACAAGGGTTACAACCCTCATCGCCGACATGGGTGTGATCCGTGGAGGCGGTGTCAAAGAGGTATTTGAGGTCCCCGAAATTCCCAGCGAACGATACCTTACAAGCTTAGATAAAGACCTAAAACATGTGGAAGGCGCCTTCGCTGACTTGTCAAAAGCCCTCCAAGCCGCTGAAGAGGCAGAAGACAAATCCGCCCGTAAAGCTGCACAAAAATCCATCAAGCAGCTAGCAGCGGAAAAACGCGATCAGCTTCTTGCCTGGGAAGAGCTGTTGCAAAGGGAACATCGCTTCGAAGAAACCAAAACCCTCTTTGGTAAAACCAAACGTACCTACGTTTTAGCTGGCTGGGTACCTGCAAAGGAGGCTAAGGCCTTTGCAGAAGCTATAGCAAAGCACGGTAAAGGACGAGTCTCCCTGGACATCGAAGATTATCACGAGCCCCACCACGGGCATGGTGAAGAAGCAGAACCGATCGACCGTCCCCCCACCAAGCTTACAAACACGCGGTTCTTCAGGTCTGCAGAAAACCTCACCAAAGCCTTCGGCATTCCCAGCCACCGTGAACTCGACCCCTCCTTCTTCATGGCGATCGGCTTCCCCATAATCTTTGGTCTCATGTTCGGAGACATCGGGCATGGACTATTGCTCCTCTTTTTCTCTTGTATTGGTTTGCTTATGAAGAAGAAAGAAGTAGACCTCGGTGAGCTCGGTAACTACTTCATTAAAGGCTCAGGACTTCTAGCTGTCTGTGCAATATCTGCGACATTCTTTGGGGTGCTTTATGGAGAATTCTTCGGACTTGGAGTCTTTAACGAGGTCTGGTATGTTGCTCTTCGGGATTCTCCCTTTGGGATGATTATGCGTGGGTTTCTCATCAACCTTTTCCGCTTATTCGACTTCGATGCCGGGTTTTCCTACTACACACAACCAGCACCTTCCGGCGTACATCATGGCTTCGGACTAGACCACCATGGGCACACTCAAGGAGCAATATGGTTTAGTGCCTTTGACACACCCCAGGAGACTTGGATCCTCTTCGTCCTAAGCATCATCATCGGTGTTATTCACCTCGCCATTGCCATCTTTCTTGACTTGGTCAATAAGATACGAAGACGAGAATGGAAACACGCTATCTTCGGACCAGTTGTTTGGCTCTGGTTCTTCTTTGGCCTCGCCATACTTCTCTTCAATAAAGGCATTAACTTCATGGATTGGTTCAGTTGGGACTGTAAAGTTCAACCAAACCTATTCGGGAGTGCAATCCTAGACGCCCTCATACTACTCATCATACCACTCTTGGTGATGATGTTTGGCGGCATGATAGCCTCCGGTTTCATGGAAGGCTTCATGGAGGGTCTCGAACACCTCATCGCGAGCATCAGCAACACCATCAGTTATGCACGGATACTTGCACTGAACATGGCACACGCAGGCTTTGCCAAGACGTTCCTCTTCATAGGTGGTGTTACCGATACTCTCATAGAAGCGGTGAGGCATGGTATGTTTTATACCCAAGAAATAAGCCTGATGATGTTCATCGTTATGGCTCTTGTCGGGACGATATTCGTCTTGATAATGGAGGGACTCCTCAGCTTCATCCATACCTTGCGTCTTCATTGGGTCGAAGCCTATCTCAAGTTCTACGCTGGCACTGGCTATGAATACAAACCACTCACACTGCCCAGCAAATGGACTACTCCCGCATAAGCTCTACTGTAAAGTGAAAAACTATGCTGCAAATTGCCGAACTCTTCACTGGACCGGGCTTAGCCGCCCTCGGCGCAGTCCTCGCAGCAGGGCTTGGCGCCCTCGGCGCAGCCATTGGCATCGGCACCAGCGGGAGCGCCATGATTGGTGCAGTCGCTGAGAGGCCTGAAACGTTTAGTAAGGGAATGATTGCAGTTGTCCTCGCAGAGGCTCTCGGTATCTATGGGCTTCTCGCAGCTTTCATGATACTAATGCGTATACCAAACATCCCCATTCCCACAGAACTAATGACCCCTGATGAAGCCGTAATAGCCTCAATTACAGGTATGAGCCAAGGCCTAATCGCCCTCGCGTCTGGACTAGCCATAGGCGTCGCCGCAGTCGGTGCTGGCATCGGTATCGGCAAAGCAGGCAGTAGCATGTGCACCAGCCTTACAGAAGCTCCTGAATCATTCAGCAAAGCGCTAGTATCAGTGGTGCTTGCCGAAGCCTTGGGAATATATGGATTGTTGGCCAGCTTCATGTTGCTGATGCGAATAGATACTGCCCTCTACATTGGCCAAGGTATCATCGCAATCAGCGCAGCGCTTGCCATAGGTCTTGCCGCAGTCGGCGCAGGGCTTGGCATCGCCAAATCTGGCGCATCCCTTTGCAAGAGTCTTGTCCGTGCACCAGAAACCTTCAGCAAGGGATTGGTCAGCGTCGTGCTCGCTGAAGCTCTCGGTATCTATGGGCTCCTAGCATCCTTCATGCTCCTGATGAGAATCGACACAGCCACGGCCCTCGCCCAAGGCTATCTTGCTATGGCAGCTGGGTTTGGAGTAGGGCTTGCCGCTCTAGGAGCGGGAATGGGTATTGCATCAGGAGGGGCTGCCCTCTCAGACAGCCTTGTCGAAGCTCCTGAAACCTTCAGCAAAGGGCTGGTCACTGTAGTCTTAGCTGAGGCTCTAGGAATCTATGGGTTGTTGGCTAGCTTTATGTTGTTGATGAGAATTGACTCACCTTCAATTGTGAACGCATCAGCAGTTCCCGTTGATGTGGTCGGCTCTATCCCGCAAGGATTTCTAGGAATTGCTGCTGGCCTTGCAATCGGGCTTGCTGCCATTGGTGCAGGCTATGGAATTGCACGTGCGGGCGCCTCACTTTGTCGTAGCCTTACCACAGCACCTGAAGCGTTCAGCAAAGGGTTAGTCTCAGTTGTGCTTGCTGAGGCTCTAGGAATTTACGGCCTATTATTGAGCTTCATGTTGATTATGCGGCTAGGCGAAGGTATTACCGATATGAGTCAAGCGTTCATGGGTATTGGAGCAGGGTTAGCTATAGGCTTATCCTGTGTGGGCGCAGGGTTTGGTATTGCATTGGCGGGTGAATCGCTGAGCCGATCAGTCGCTGAGGCTCCGGAATCCTTCAGTAAAGGTCTGGTGTCGGTAGTGCTCGCTGAGGCCCTAGGTATTTATGGGCTCTTGATTGGGTTTATGGTAGTAATGCGGATTGACGGTGCAGCAGGTCTTCCTGACGCGTTTGGTGCTGGGTGGTTGGCTGTTGCCTCAGGGTTAGCCATTGCACTAGCCGCTATTGGCGGTGGAGTGGGTATCGGGTATGGAGGTGCTGCATTGTGTTCGAGCTTACGAACTGCTCCCGAGTCCTTCAGTAAAGGGCTTGTTAGTGTTGTGCTCGCTGAAGCTCTTGGGATTTATGGTTTGCTCGCATCGTTTATGCTTGTGATGCGTATAGAAGCTGAAACTATTGCTGCGATGATTGGAATATCAGCCGCACTAACAATCGGTATCGGTGCATTAGTAGCAGGCGTAGCGATTGGATGGGCTGGTGCATCTATGATAGGGGCGATGGTGGGGAAGCCCGAAGTGTTCAGCAAATCCATGGTACCGGTCGTATTGGCTGAAGCGTTGGCAATCTATACCTTGCTCGTCGCGTTCATGTTGATTATGAGGGTGTAATCCACTCTTTATGTTCAAAGAAGGTACGATTCCTCTGCAACTAGTGGCCTCTGGGATTTAACCCTAACCGGGTCAACGATTCACAGACCGCGCATACGGACCTTGACGTCGGCTCACCGCAAGTCTCGCATTTCCGAAATGGCACCGTTTCTTGGTCTTGTTGGCGCTCGATGAGTCTAGAAATTGTAGCATAAAGATTGTATTTTGTCCCTGGATGCTGGTCTTCAAATTCGTTCAACCACTGTCGAACTTCAGTACGCAGCGATTCCTCACCGTAGATGCAGGAACGTTTGTAGAGCGGGAGACCCAAACCTTCAGCGTAGAGTGCGACTTCATTTTCTAGAATGTAATAGAGCGG
>JABXGV010000059.1 GCA_016550485.1 archaeon | reverse complement strand
TTGGTGGGCCGGTTCTGGGTGGACCAGCGGTTGGTGGGCCGGTTCTGGGTGGACCAGCGGTAGGAGGTCTGGGTCGGGGTCGTGTCCTGTATGAAGGTCTCGTAGAGATCCGCACAACGATTACGATAACGACGACAACCACGATTACGATAATCATACCAGCGCCTATGATAAGCCCGATGAACAGCACAAAGGGTGAGAATGTGGGGAGGAAGGGGGTACCAGTTGGGGTAGTGCCTGATACAGAGTCGTCCCACCACAAATCGTAGGAGTTGCCTTCGTCATCATAATAGACTTCAAGGTAGTAGGTCCCAGGTGCAATATCAATGTCGATGTATTCGTTGTCTGAAACACTCGTACTTGAGTCAACGGTGCCACCATAAGTATCTACAACCCGGATGTCGATATCACCAAGGGCATGGGTGAAGGTCAGTTGCACATCGAGATGAGAATTACCGGAACTGATGTAAATTTCATACCAGTCATCGTCCCATTGAACACCATAACCGTCTATCTCACTCAACCAAGTCTGCTCGTAATCGGTGAGGTCATAGGCAGACTCCATGTTGTCATTTGGCTCATAATTATCATCAGTCTGAAAACCCTTCGCCACACGGTCGAATGAAGAGAGCTTCAAACCACTCGTTTGATAGTTCGTTGTTCTTATCCGCTGTTCTTGGGGGAGGGGCTGCATCAACCCTGATACGATTGGGAGAACTAGCAAGAGAACAAGCACCGCTAGTAGGAGGTATCCTGTTTTTACCTTCAAACGCTTCAACATGGTAGCTTTCTCACTGCAGAGTCTATCCACCGTTGTATTAATCTTTCTCCAGTAGCACCACGATATAGTCTAGACTACATCGAACACTGCCCGGGTGGTTCAGGGTTCTATACCTCATCTAGGCCAGGTTGTGCTTCGTCTCGCGTAACTTTGGCTCGGCGTCGCTGACCAAGTTCCTCTGCAAGATCATAGAGGAGAAGGATTCGCTTGTAAGTGGGGGGATGAGTGCTCAACGACGCTTTGATTCCTGCGAGTTTCTCCCGCTTTGCCTCGCTCTCCATCGCCGCCACCAATTCCCGCTCGTCAAGAACCCCATCTTGGTCCAAATCGAATTCACGGCTATGGTCGCGGATGTAGCGGACCTCAGACGCGGCTTGCTTGGGGTCACCAATATAGAAGCTCCGGAGCCCTGAACTCGGCGCCTTCTCCGCTAGGCTCAGCCCCCAGGTAATCCGAGCGAGCGCAGAACTGAGTGCCCGTGGGTCACCCGTGAGTTCACCAGAATATGCATCTGCGTAGTGTTCACGCATCCGGCTCAGCCCCCGCACCGCTAACAGGGAGAGGCCAAACGCGATAGCGGCAACCACGGCAATCGCGATAAGCGCGATGATGAGGGCCCCAGCGCCATCACTATCACTGGAACTCCGGCCAGAGTAAGACGCACCGCGGGCACCATAGAGGGATCCACGGAGAACCATTAATGCGATCAGCGGAATCGAAGACGCGAGGGTCATAACGATGATGTCCCGGTGCCTAATGTGCCCAATCTCGTGACCGAGCACTCCACGGATTTCCCGGTTACTGAGATTATCGAGTAGCCCCTTATGGACCGCCAGCGTAGCCCCTCCAGCGGTGCGCCCAAACACAAAGGCATTCGGCACAGGGCTATTCACCACTGCGACCTTAGGCATTGGAATATCTGCCTTGCCAGCAAGCTCTTGCACATCACGGTAGAACCGTCCACCCGATTTTGCATCGACATAGTTCAACTTGACAGCAGCCCTGACAGCTGCCGGTCCAATCGCCCATTGGAAGAGCACCATGATAAAGGCGGCGATGAACGCCCAATACCAAAATATGGGATACGGTATCGTAATCTCAAGGAAGGGAATGGTCCACCAATTCATCAATGCAAAGAAATTTTCGTCAAACAAGAAGTATCCGAGGACAATATCGATAATGTAGGACATCACCAGACAGAAGAGAACGGCCACGAGGAACACTACAAATAGCGCCCATATCATTCGCGTCCGTAACGCAGCTAGCCGCATAACAAAACACTCCAGCAAAGAGATAATCAACATACTTTAATTAAGTTTATGTGGCTGTTCATTATTTCAATCTTTGAGGTCTACTATAATGCCTGAGATTCTCCGAAGCCTTCGATGCCAAAACTGCGACGGGGCCCTAGACTACAAAGCGGGTGAAGTCATTACCACCTGCCCCTACTGTGGGAACACCCAAGTCGTCGAGATGGGTCAGCCTTTCCTGTTTGAGCACTCCATGCTCCCCCTCAAAATTGAGCTCGAAGCCGTGGAAGCTGTGGTACGGAGTTGGATGCGGAAAGGCTTCCTGAAACGGGAAGACCTCCACCGCAAAGCGAAAATCACCAGCCAACAACTCCGCCTCCTCCCCTTCTGGGTGGTGGAGGTCAAAGCACTCACAGCCTATGAGGGCATCTTCGATCGGGTCTCACCAGCAGTAGTGAAACAGGACAATCTGGAGAAATCCTACAACTGGCTTATCCTTGCCCGTCGCCGAGCCGGATTCCCCACCAAAGAATTCGACTTCCCAGCAGCAGGCACCCAACCCTACGATTTCCGACGCGTCCCCGAGTACGCGGAAGTCATCAACGCCCAACTCACCAAGGACGAAGCCGTGGAACAGGTCAAACAAGAAGTGGAGGAGCACCACCGCCACCTCATCAGCCAAGATGTGGACCGCATCGTCAAGATCCACACCGCCTTCACCATCGGCGAAGCCCAATACGTCCACGCCCCCGTTTATTATGTCAAGTACAAGTACAAACGCAAGAACTACACCGTCCTCATCGGCGGACACCGCGGCATCGTCATCGCTGGCGAGTTCCCCAGAGCCTAGGGGTGGAAACGCATAGAGCACATCGAGGTCACCGACAACGTACTCACAACCTTCGCCAACCCTACACCTCCCACCGCAGAGCTGGGGTCTGCCCACACATCGACCATAACCTGTTTTGTACTTCCCGAAGAGCTAGTTTTTGTTGACTGCGGAGCCCTCCCCACCTACGCCCGAAGCTTCCGTCAAGCCATGGAAGCCCGGTTCAGCCGAGCCACCTCCCACCTCCTCCTCACCCACTCCCACACCGACCACTGCTTTGCCATGGAGGTCTTCAAGGACACCACGATCGTCGCATCAAAGAAGTGCACTGGGAAAATCAAACAATACATCCGAGACCTTGAGAAGCCTGGCTACCGAGAACGTCTAGCTACATACTTTAAGGATGACCCTGAACGCGCTGACGCAATTAGGACACTACAGCTCGTCGAACCTAACATCAGCGTTAAGCGCGAACACACAATTGGTCCAGAGGGGCAAGAACTCCTCTTCCGGGTCACTGGAGGCCATTCACCTGATTCCGCTAATATCTACAGCCCCTCCGAGCGAACCCTCTGTGCTGGCGATAACCTTCTCGCATGGTACGCTCAAGTTATCGGCAACGGAACTAGAATGATGGAGGTCTGGCGGGAATGGGAAAATCTCGATATCGACTACGTGATCCCCGGACACGGCGATGTCGTCGGGAAACCCTACATCACGAAGGTCCGTCACTACTTCGACGAACTCCTAGCCGCGCTGCAGAAACTTAAAGCCCAACAGTTCCCCCTTGAAGATGTGCTCCAGCATCCCAGTCTCCCCGAGTATTTCGGCAAACGCTCACAACATTGGATAGAGGGGGGACGCTACCACCAACACCAAATTGACCTCGCCATCAAAAGCTTCTACCGGAGAGTACGCTAGCTAAAAGGATAACACGGTGAGGACACCCGCGTCGACTAAGACATACAAAGAATTCATTAAGCGTCACATAATACATCCAGAACATTGTATTCCCGAGGGATAGTGATGAGCCGCCTGAATCCCGAAAAGCTGCATGTCCAATTCATCGCACCAATCACCGAAGTGGCTCCTATCCTTTCCCGGTACTACACGTTGACCCATTCCGACCGAACCGGCGACCTTTTCCTCACCATCGGACCTGACTACCACTACGAGCAGTTCAGTGGTAGGTATGCCCGATTCATGCGCGACGAAGTCCTCGCTGAATGGCTCCACGACCCAGAGGGCTACGCGCTCCGTGCTCACTGCCAGGTCAGTCGTGGATTTGGGCCCACCCGATTACGCAAAGCAATCTTCCACAGAGAACTCCCCTTAGCTCTGGAAGCGTTACGCTATGGTGACCGGCACCTCTTCAACAAACATCCCCACC
>JABXGV010000058.1 GCA_016550485.1 archaeon | reverse complement strand
TAACCAGCCAAACTGGTTTTCGGGGTGAATCTTGATGGCCTGTTCGAGGACTTCATAGGCCTCCTTTGGTCGTTTCAGTTGTCGGTAGCACTCACCGATTTGACTGAGAGTCCTGCTTTCACCATGGCGGTCACCCAAGTCTCTACGGATTGTTAAGGCTCTTTCGAGGTACACTAGCGCCTCTTCGGGTCGCCATAATTTCCCATAGAGACTGCCGAGTGTGTGGAGTATATCACCTTCCGTAGCTTTGTCATCGGCGCCCTGGAGGCTGTCTAGGGCTTGTTGGGAGAACGCTAGTGCCTTCTCGATTTGTCCAAGCTGGTCATAGACTAGACTGATGTGTCGAAGGGTGGCACTGCCATAGATAGGGTCCTCCAGTTTTTGGCAAAGTTTGAGACTCCTTTGTAGGTATTCGAGGGCTGCTGGAAACCGACCAACACGTGTTGATGTGATACTCGCTTCTACTACTGCGTCTCTTTCAAGTGTTAAGTCACTAACTTCATGGGCAATCTCTTGGGCTTCTTTGTGCATCTCCAAGGCTTCTTCGAACTTTTCCAGTGCCCTGTAGGCTTTCCCCACTTCGATGAGGATGCTCCCTTCCAGCTGTGGTTCACCAAGCCTCTTTGCTAGATCAAGCGCCTCTGTCAGGGAATCCATTGCCTCTTCCTTTCGACCGACAAGGAGGTAGGATGATCCCATTTTGTAGAGGAAGACGCACGCGCTTAGTTTGTGACCGAGCTGCTTGGCAATCCCAAGTGCCCGTTTGTAGAGGGATATGGACTCTAGGTGGTAGTTCAGCTTCCTCTGCCTTGATGCTAGGACTCCGTAGAATCTTTCAAGGCCTCACAGTACCTCGATTTCGCCCATCTCGTCGCCAAGCTCTCGCATGAGGGTCTGGGCTTGCTCATAGGACTCCAGCACCTCCTTGTATTGCCCTAGCCGCATATACACTTCACCGAGTGTCTTGAAGGCATTTGCCTTGGTGGGGAGGTGGTCAAAGGTGCGACCTAGGGATTGCATCAGGAGAGCTAGGGTTAAGGCGTTGGCAGGTTTGCCAAGCTCGAGTTGGTGTGTGATGTTCTGGGTTAATGTTGAAAGAAATCTCAGCAGTCTCCCAACTAGCCGCTTTCTGCTTTCGTCATCGGATTTCTCGTATTGTTCCAGAAGACCTTTACCCTGTTCTAGGATGCGGGTAAGTTCCTCACGGTTGTCTGAACTCAAAAAATCCTCCTTCCCTAGTGGATGGCTCCTAATCGGGTACTGAAGTAAAAGATGTCTTAGATGTCGATTCGACTCGTTTCAGAGCTTGCTGGGCTTCCTCAAAATCTGGGTCCAGTAAGAGGGCATCACGGTAAAAGCCAGCAGCCTCCTCATGCCGTCCAAGCGCCTCTAGTATTCTGCCCTTTGCCTCCCAGATGCGTGGGTCCTTTGGAGCGAGGGTTAATGCCTTTTCGATGAACTCCATCGCTTCTTTCTCCTTCTGTAGGCTGCCAAACACCTGGCCTATCCGAGACAGCATCAGGCATTGGCTGGGCACGTCTTCTACACTCTTGTAGAGTTTTAGGGCCTTTTGGTAATGCTCTAACGCCTCATCTGACTTCCCCAGGGCCCAGTATACACTCCCAAGGCTGTTGTGAGCGAGGGCTACTAGCCGCTTTTCTCCCAGTGCCTGACCCAGCTCTAGTAAAAGAGTGTAGAGGCTGAGCGCGTTATCTAGGTGATCCTCCTTATAACAGACCGAAGCGAGTCGCACAAGTTTTGGTATAATTGAGCGAAGCGGCTTCTCCAACTGGCTGCGTTCGCTCCTTCCTGCTTTTTGATACTGCTCAAACAGGGCTCTCACGCGTGCGTTCAGTTCTACGCTTTCTTCAGCACTCATTGTCATCCCCGATAATAATTGTTAGAAGACTACAAAAATCATTTCTTTATCAAAGCGTCGCTTCTACAATAGGGAAAATAAGAAGATGGCTCCTTTCCCTATGAGAGGACCCCCAAGGCTTTGAGCCCTTGTCGGGCTTGTTGGTTTTCAGGGTCTAGTTGAAGGGCCCGGCGGAAGCTTTGTATGGCTTCCTCCTCTCGGTGGAGGAGTTCGAGGGCGGTTCCTCTGCCAAGGTGGCTTGCGACATGGGTGGGATTAATTTGGAGTGCTCGACCAAAGTTCTCTAACGCTTCTTGGTAGCGGAGCTGGGCAATGAGGAGTTCGCCCATTTTACAGAGCGTTGTTACCTCGCCGCGGGTGTCATTCTCACCTCGGTAGATCCTGACAGCGAGTTGGAAGTTCTTCAGGGCTTCACCGAATTGCCCCTTGGCCTTCTGAACCGTGCCAAACAGGCTTAGCGCGAGGGCCTCAACGCGTTTTTCGCCCAGTTCCCTTCCCAACTCCAGCAATGATTGGAGGAGAGTGATAGCGTCTTGGTACCACTGACGCTGATAACACTGCGTGGCCAAGTCAGTGAGGGTGGGCACGGTGTCTCGGAGAGTTCCTTCAACCTCGGACCCACTAGCTGTACGGTACTGCTCCAGAAGGTCCTGGGTCCTGGTGATGACTCCTGCGAGTTCGTCTTTTAGGGTGCTCAAGGAACATCTCCTCTTGTGAATTCAGGACGTGGTGGTTAAAAAATACTTCCTCTAGAGCAATTTTTTCTGAATAATACACCCCCTAGTATTGAGTTTTTCTCAAAAAAATAAGGGGTATTATTAAGGAAAACTTAATGTTTCCTGGAGAAGGCTCCTTCGCTGAAAGGCTCGTTCAAGACGGACACACGCCTTCTCAACTCGCTTCGGGCTGAAACCTTTCTGGGCTAGAAGGCTCCCACACATCTCCACATTCGGCGGCAAAAAAATCGGAATATAGGGAGTAACGATGGAGGCGAGAAACAGAGCCCGTAATTGAGCTAGGTCCTCCGGTTGTAGGATCCCGGGAATCCGCTCAATCACCTCATGTTTGTAGACTAGCTTATACGCTCGCCTTGGCCCAATCCCTTTGACTCCTGGGTGAAAATCGGTGCCAACCAAGATCCCGATATCCACTAGCTGAGGATAGGTAACATCCAGGGATTCAAGGACCTCCTGGAGATTTATGATCTCTACCTGTTTCTTTGCTAAGTCAAGTCTCTGCACTACTTTGGGACAGCCAAAGAGCAGCGAATCATAGTCGGGAGTGAGCAGAGCATGGGCGTGACTAGCTTTAACGAGATAGCTGCCCTGTGCCTCTCCCTCGCTGGGGGCAATCATCGCGGGGACTCCCATCGCCCGAAGCACCTCCATTGCATCAGCGAGCGCCTTCCTATAGACGAGCCCACTGCTTTGGAAGAGGTTCCTGACCCTTTGGACATCACCTGCCTCCCGCGCCATCTCATACTCACGCCAGAGTTTTTGAAGATGGGCTAGGCGGTTCTCATCGCGGGCTCGCTTCTCCTGGGGTGGAATCCCATCAAACACGAACAGAGGGCGAATGCCTTCTTCCATGAGCCGAAGCGTCTTGTAAAATACTGCGTGGAGAGGAGCAAGTGGTTCCCCCCACCTATTGGTGAAGGGTACCCCATTTGGGCGTATCTTCCTGAGCCCTGCGATAATGACATAGGTCCCATCGATAGCTAGACGGCAGCGCTCTAACGTCGACAAGTGATACGTTTCGCTGCTTACTAGGGGAGCTAGCTTCACACCCATGGGTTAACCTATCCTTCCTACCGGGCGGATTTTACTCGGTTTAAATGAGTTTCGCCGTGCGTCCCTTAGATACCGCAAGGCATAAAAAGCAACCAAATGCCGAGCCCCGACGCCGCAGCACGGTGGTGATCAGATGATGCTCAAGGATGTGAAGGGGCTGGGCCCCAAGACCCTCCAGAAGCTCCAGACCGCAGGAATCCTCACCCTAGAGGCCCTAGCCATACAGGACCCGAAGGTGATGGCAGGGCGGACGGGGATCACAGAGACCATCGGAACCAAGATTATCACCCAAGCCCGACTGATGCTCAAAGAGACCATGGCGCTGGACTTCATTCCTGGAAGTCTAGCCGCGAAGCTCTTGAACGTGCCCACCTTCTCCTCTGGTATCCGCAGCCTTGATCGAATACTGGGAGGCGGAATCCGTGCCAGCGCCCTCTACGAATGGGTGGGTCCTGCCCGGGCTGGCAAAACGACCATCTGTAGCCAATGCTGCGTCACAGTGCAACTCCCCCCCGAGGGACACCGAATCAACGTGGGGAAGGACGAGACCTACCTGGTTCGTGGTAGGGGTGGTCCAGCTATCTGGATTGACACGGAGAAGACCTTCCGTCCCGACAAGGTTCGCCAGATTGCCAAGAGATACGGTCTGGACCCAAAGGTTGCAGTGGACAGTATCAGCTATGTGAGCGCGGTGAACTCCCAACATGTCCAATGGCTCATTGAAGAGCGGCTCCCCTTCATCTTGGACTCCACGGGTGCAAAGCTCATCGTTGTCGACAGCCTGATACGCCACTTTGGAGCCGAGTACATCGGAAGAGAAACCCTAGCCAGAAGACAGCAGATTCTGAGCCGCCTCTTACAGATCCTCCTTGAGTATGCCGCTGCCTACAAAGCAAGCGTGTTTTACACCAACCAAATCCGTGCCAACCCAACACCCTATGGTGGGCCAACAAAGCCCGCTGGAGGCAACATCCTCTCCCACGCTGCTACCTACCGGGTAAAGCTCAGGGCGAGGAAGGGGGAGGAGCGAGTCGCCACTATCATGGATGCCCCCGATCTCCCCGAGGAGGAGGCGGTCTTTTACCTCTCGGACCTAGGGCTTTCTGATGGCACCGGAACAGGAACCATCACCTCAGCTACTCCTGGTGAATCAACAACTGAAGCTCTTCCCGACCCTGACCTACCAAAACTGCCCCCTGAAAGCGGTGACCCCAGCATCGACCTGTAAGTAGGAGGCTAATAACTAAAACAATGCCATCCAAAGAAATCTCCCGCAATCTCAGCATAGTGGTCTTCGCCCTTACGCTGCTTCTCCTAATTAGCGGTAGCAGGGCGTCTGCCACGCCCCCTCTTGACACCTCCTACATCTATGATTTCGACCTCGCTAGAAACACTGGTGAAACCACTCTTCACTGCTACGGTGAAGAGGTCGTCACCCTCCACTTCTCCACGGATGGCATAGTCGGTCAGGTGTCCTCCCACTCGACATGGGATGAAGGGGAAAGCTGGACTGATATTGAACAAGAATTCACCTATGGTGAAGACCGAACCTATTACTACCAGTCCGAATGGCTCTACACGGGGTGGTGGATAGAACCCTTTCAACAGGAAGGGTCACCGATTTACATTGATGGCGATATGCCCGCCACTAATCAATTCTCCCGGACAGGACCCTTTACCGTCCTTGAAATGACAGCATTAACCCTCCGCGGGGTTCAGTATGCGTGCTGGAAACTCGTCTTTGGGAGCCCGGCAAACGGACAGAGTGAAACCTTCTACTACGAAACACGAACCGGTGTCCTAGTCGCCGCGTACTCTGACCTTTACCAGTCAACACTGGAAAAGCACATGACCATTGAAATCCGTTCCACTGTGGCTCCGCTGCCCCAAGCTGACCCCCTCACCCTCCTCTGGATATCATACGGCACGCTAGCCCTGTCACTCGTCGCCTCCTCCGCGGTAACTCTTGTAGCTTCCTATCTGCTGGGTGTCGCAAGACGGAGAAGGAGCAAACGATTCACCGAATTACTTGAGAAGAGATGAGTCCATGCCCCAATACAAGGTTGTCCAATGCCCCAAGTGTCTCGGATATACTTACTTTCGAATTGATCAACGCCGGAACATGTGTCCGCGCTGTCGAAAAAAGGTGGAACTTTACCTGCGGCCTGGTGAAACCGTAGCGACCTCGGCTCAAGCTCGGGAGCTGGTGACCCAGAAGCAGTTCTCCCTGCATGTTCCTGCCCAGTTAAAGCGAAGGGATAGAGTGTGGCACGACCCCACACAACTGATTCTCAGAATGCTGAGAGAAAGACCCGGCATCTGGGTAACCACCAGTGAAGTGGCGAACTATTGTGAAGGATATGGGGTGAACTTGGAGCTCGTAGAAACGGCTCTAGCCCAGCTACAAGCTAGCGGGTTCATCGAAAGACAAGAAGAAATGATTAGACACCGAGTAACAGATTGAGAGGAAATGAGCAAAGATGGTTTCAAACACTGGTATCTCAAGGGAGACGATAAAGACAGGATATCCCTTCATCGACCAAGACATCGGAGGAATCCCCAAGGGAGGTATCACCCACATCTATGGCCCTGCTGGAGTGGGAAAGAGCACCTTGGCCATGCAAATCTACCTTGGCATCGCCAAGCGGGGTCTTGGCTGCTTTGTCGTTGACTGCGCCCAGAGCTACAGCCCCAGCCGGCTACTCCAGCTCTGCTCTGGAGGACACTCATTCTTCAGCCAAATCACCGTCTTTCAGCCCAAGACCTTCCGGGAGCAAAGTGACCTCATCGGAAGGCTCCACCGGTTCATCGACTCCAACCTCTGCGTCATCATAGTAGACCCCATCACCAGCTACTACCGACAAAAAGTCACCCCCCAAAACGGGATGGCGATGTATCGGCAGCTAGCCGAGCATCAAGCACCTCGCCTTCTTGGGTTAGCCCTAGACTACGATCTCGCCGTGGTAGTGGTGAATCAGATATCCTCCTGGGATGGGGAAACCCGACCCGTTGGCGGAGATGCCCTACACCGATACTCTAACCTCGAGATTGAAATGGCGCGGCTCAATACCAGCAAATCCGAGAACCGCTGGTTAATCGTCAAGCGGCTACGGGGGGAAAAGTACAGTCGCCGAATCCTCGCAAAGCTAGAGACGGAGGGCTTTCAGACTGTGAAAGTCTACAAAGAATCGCTACTGGAGGAATAACTGATGACCATAGACGTTGAAGAATCACCAAGCAAGCATCAATCAAC
>JABXGV010000008.1 GCA_016550485.1 archaeon | reverse complement strand
TGCCAGTAAACCGAAAGTGGGGATGCGGGTGAAGATCGCTCCCAAGGAGCTTGACAACGGCGACTTCATCTACCTCATAAAGCCTGCCTAGCTCATGCAAGGCAGGTTTCCCTCTTTATTTTACTAAACAATTGAGGTATTAAGACTTAAAAGTAGTTTTTAACAATATAGACAAGCATGTCTAAAGCGAATTTCATTATTGGGGCAGTCGGCATGTTGATGCTGACTATAATTGTGCCGGTCATGATGGCTATGAGCTTCTTTGACATCTATTACTATCTACCTGGGCTCTCCACAGTTTTCGCCATAGTTCTGGCTGTTAGTATTTTGCTGGGTGGCTTTGCCTTTCTGGGTTTTCGTAATAGCTATGATTCGACCGTGGGTTTAGTCGCCTTCATCCTGAGTCTCATCTTTCCTTGGTTCTTACTCGCTGCCAACCTTATCAGCTTCCTCATATTCATTACATGGGCTTACTACCTACTCGGCATCTGGGCTATCATGGCGCTTCTCGGTGTTATCTTGGTCGGGATACTCTTTATCCTGTGGGGTGTGTCTTTCATAATGTCACGCGAGGACACAGGAAATTCTGGGCTAGCAATCGCTGCAGGTGTATTATGGATCTTGGTAGGCGCTTTCTTCTGCGCATACATACTAGAGTTCATAGGTGACATTCTAATTATCCCCGCAGGCATCGTAGCGATGATCCTCCTGTTCATGGCTAACACGAATGGCACATAACTTCAGTAACATACTGATTATCCGCCCGTACGCTACGGGCGGCTTCCTTTTTCTTGGGTATAGCTTCGCTAGATAGCCTAGTGAATTATGTAAATTCGCGAAGGAGCTGTTTTAGCTTCGTGGGTTTGATAGGTTGCTTGATTAGCGGCTGAGTTTTTATTTGGGGGAGTCTAGCCCGGTAGACGGGGCGTTCCTCTTGGTAGAATATACCTATGGGAATTCGGTCACCGGTTTCCCTGCTGCGTTTTAGGGCTTGTTGGAGGTCTGTGGCGTCATGGTTCTCCTCTTCTAGTTTGTAGACGCGGTCTCGGTAGAACTGGTAGGTTTGGGCGCGGTTAAAGGTGATACAGACCTGTAGGATGTCAACGAGAGCGAAGCCCTTGTGTTGGATTGCAGCTTTCATCAATTCTTTCATGTGGGTCACATCACCGACGAACCCCCGTGCTACAAAGCTAGCATTGCTGGCTAGGGCTAACATCAGCGGATTGATGGGGGTTGGTATCGCTCCTCCGGGGGACGTTTTGCTCTTGTAGCCCTGTGGGCTGGTTGGCGAGGTTTGCCCTGTTGTAAGTCCATAGACCTTGTTGTCGTGGGTGAAGAGCTTCACGTCAATGTTACGCCTTGCAGCATGGGGGAAGTGCCCTAACCCCTCGTCGTATTGGTCGCCATCGCCGGCAAAACCCAATACGATGAGGTCGTGGTTCGCTAGTTTCGCGCCCGTCGCGAAGGGCAGCACGCGGCCATGTATCCCGTGAAACCCATTGATGTTGATGTAATTGAAGAGTTTCCCGTGGCATCCGATCCCCGTTACGACCAGATACTTCTCGCGGGGTATCTTGAGATCAACTAGCGCAGTCTGCAGTGCTCGAAGAATCCCGAAGTTCCCGCATCCAGGACACCAACTGATAGGCTGCTCTGTTTTGAGGTCTTCACGGGTAAGGCTGGTCATTTGAGCACCTCCTTTATTCGGGCTACAAGTTGAAGAGGATTGAAGGGACGACCATCGTAGCGGAGAATCTTATGAGCTACCCTGTGCCCTGTTTGTTCTCGGATTAGGCTGCCTAGCTGGGCAGTTCTGTTGCTCTCAACTAGGATGGTGGTTTTGCCCTTGAGGGCTTTGGAAACTAGCTGGGCTGGGAATGGCGCCATAAAGATAATCTGAAGAAAGTTCAAGGAACGCCCTTCTTCTTGGAGGATTTCCACAGCCTCTAGAACTACACCCTTTGTTGATCCCCAGCCAACCAGGGTCACATCAGCATCCTTCGAACCAAAGGTCTTCACAGCGTCATATCTTGACAAGGCTTTCTGGATTTCAGAGCGTTTTCTGAAACGCTTATCGGCCATTTGCCTGGTATTATCCGCTGTGTCGTTGACAAACCCCTGTTCGCCGTGTTCTGCTGAATCAGCGTGCACAGTGGCGCCAAGAGTGCCAGGAACTAGCCGTGGCGAGATCCCATCATCTACGAGTTTGAAGCGGAGATAGGGCGTAGGCCCCGTATATCTCTCCATGGGTAGCAATTTGCCCCGGTCAATCGAGACTAATCCAGTGTCAAAGGTCTGGGTTGTGATGTGACTCTCAATTAGGTGTTTATCCGTCAGAAGAATAACAGGGGTCTGGAATTCCTCAGCAAGATTGAACGCATCTATAGTAAGTTGAAAGCATTCGCGGATGTCTCCTGGAGCAATAACAACACGAGGAAACTCGCCATGACCTGCGTGAAGGGCAAAGTGTAAGTCGCCCTGCGCAGTATAGGTAGGTAGTCCTGTGCTAGGGCCTGTTCGCTGCCCCAGCATGATGACCACAGGTGTTTCGGTCATGCCTGCCATGCTGAGGCCCTCAGTCATCAGGCAAAAACCGCCACCCGACGTACTAGTCATAGCCCGAAGCCCGGCGTATGCTGCACCAATAGTCATGTTGATGGCGGCAATCTCGCTCTCCGCCTGTAACGTCACAATCCCAAATCGTTCAGCTTGTGCGATGAGAAAGTGGAATAATGGTGAGGCCGGTGTCATAGGGTAGGCAGCAATGAACTTGCATCCCGCCGCAATGGCACCTAATCCAACTGCTTCGTTACCAGTCAATAACATGTGCTGGTGATGCTTACCAGTTCGCGGTTTGAGCTGACAACAGAACTCACTTGCAAAATGTTCATGCGCGTAGTTGTAGCCTTTCCTTGCGGCGTCAACATTCATGCTCACAATCTTGTCACCCTTCGCCTTGAAGGTCTCCTGCAGAATTTCCTCCAACTGCGTTATCCCATAGCCCAGTATTCCCAGTGCTGCTCCGAGGGCAATTGTGTTCTGCACCACCTTTGGGGCATTTAGCTCCTTAACAATTGATTCCAAGGGAACCGCATATCGTTGTACACCACTGGGAGGAAGGTTAGGGCTATCGGGAGAAATCTCGTCGCTGTCAAAGATGACACCACCATCAGAGACCAGTTCTTCCCTGTGGCGTTCAAGGGTTCGTTCATCCAGTGCAATCATCAAATCGATTTTATCCCATTGGGCAAATACGGGACGAGTGGCTGCCCGGAGGAGGTAGAAGTTATGCCCGCCTCGAATGAGTGAAGGATAATCAATAGTGCCAAAAACGTGTAATCCTCCACGCAGGAAGGTTTTTCCAAGTAGAAGACCCGCAGCGGAAATGCCTGCACCGGCTTGACCACCAATCAAGAGGGAAATCTCGTTAGTCCTTGTCATTACTTCCACTCCGCGCTCAAGGAAGAGACTCTAATCCCTCAAATGTCTTTGCTAATTCCTATATCGGAGTCCTTTTATATCGCCACACCTTCACTTCCTAGCAGAGTGGTTTGGTTTGAAATGTGCAGTACATAACAACCGAGAAGCAGTGGGTCTTTGTAAAGAATGTGGCGCCGCAGTGTGCACAGAGTGCCGCAGCGTTGTGGCAGGATACACCTACTGTGATGCCTGTATCGAGTCTGGTCGGTACAGGCCGCCTCGAGGTGTAGCAGTACCCAGAGACGATACTCCCGTTGAATCCTTTGGATTCTTGGGCTCACCTCCTAGGGCATTTACAATCGGAGCATTTGGAATATTCATGTTAGGGATCGTGTTCCATTTCACATGGATTGCCGATTACACAGCAATGCTTTCGCCAGTATATTATCCGTATGGAATGAATCCGATTAATCCTATCAAAACCGTCGTTTACGCCCTCATCGGGACGAGCATCACCTTGGTGGGGGGTACCTTCTATCATTACCGTGGTAGCTACGGCTCCCGAATGAGCCTAGCTGCAGGTATCTGCTCTTACATTTTCGCTTGGTGGCTGCTCATCGCAGACTTATTACAATATACAGGGCTAGTTTGGGTTCAACAGACTGACCCCTACATTTTTTACTCCTATTGGGTACCTGGACCTTTAGGTATCCATTACACGGTCCTACAACTCATCGCTAACGCACTTCTAGCAGTTACCTTCGTCCTGTGGGCTAGTGCAATGGTAGTAACACGACATTACACTCGGCAGAGTAGCGTCGCTATCGCTGCTGCTGTCCTCTTCCTAATTCCCGCCCATATCATCCTCCTCACGCTCCCTTACAGCATTGTAGCATTGATTACAAGTTTCGGCTATAGCTATGGCTATATCTACATCTATTCCTTTATGTCTATATTCTCGCCATTTCTTTCAGCACTGATTGAACCAGCCTGTATCCTAGGTGCCATCCTCTTTTACCGGTCTCGCAACATCTGGAAACACCACTAATTTACCCGACAGTGGTTTGGTAAACTCAAGATTCCAGCTATTTGGTCTTGGGTTTCCGACGGGTAGAAGACTTTCTAGGTTTCTGTGGGGCGGC
>JABXGV010000057.1 GCA_016550485.1 archaeon | reverse complement strand
GCACACTCACCAGTAAATACAAGTTGGAAAAAAGTCAGGCACGGGAAATCGTAGAAGGATTGCCTATTGGGAGTCACATGCAACGTAGCCATGGGTCGGTCATGGTGGAGGTTCCAGCTGGTTATCCTATTGATGCCCTCCAGCTAGTCCAAATCGTAGAACAAGCGATGAGCGCTGCCACCTATGAAATATTAAAGCGTCCCGATGAAGCCGAGGTGGTGCAGGCAGCCTTGGGGAACCCGTGCTTCGTCGAAGACTCGATACGCCACATGATTCGAAACGTCGTCCAGATCTTCAAGGATCTCCCTGACCAAATGGAGCTTTTCTTCAAGCAACGTAACGAAGAATGCGTACACCGTCATGACCTCGTTGCAGAACAGACCCTAACCATGGGAGAGGCACGCCGCGAGAGTACAGAAAACAGCCCCACAGATTAATGACAAGAAGGAATAAAGCCAGTGAAGCGGCACCACTCTAGTAGGCGATGTAATTGGTGGCTCTGGAAGCTTGGTGGCCCCGGTACCTTGAAATTGTAGCAAGGTTCGGATATAGTATCGAGGAGGACCAACGAGCAGCCGATCTGCTAAGCGACATCCTTGATGGGCAGACAATACGCCTGTCATGCATCAGCAACCTCGTAACGGATAAGAATGTATTGATCTTCGGCGCAGGTCCCTCTCTTCCACGCAATCTGGAAGAGATAATTAAGAATAACATCGCTCAAGGCGCAACGTTAATCTCAGCTGACGGAGCGACCACTGCGCTCCTTGAGCAAGACCTCCAACCAGATCTAGTGGTTACTGACCTTGATGGCACTGTTCCTGATATTCTCCAAGCACACCAGGACGGCTCCATTGTATTGGTTCATGCTCACGGCGACAACACCTCCTCCCTAGAACATTATGTGCCCATACTCCTCCACGACCAAGTGGAGGGGAACGGAGTTTTGGGGTCAACCCAGGCACGGCCACGCCCTGGAGTAATTAACACGGGGGGCTTCACCGACGGAGACCGCTGTGTCTTCCTTGCTGAGGCATTCAGAGCAAACATCATCGGGCTCGTTGGAATGGACCTTGGTGTTTTTGTGGGAAGGTACTCGAAGCCAAATTTATCCGCTGATATCCTCGCAAGTAAGACAAAGCGTGAAAAACTCTCAGTAGCCAAGACTCTCCTGGAATGGCTTGCCAGCTTGAGTCAATGCAAAATTATCAATCTCACTGGAGGAACAACACAGATTCCAGGAATCCCAGACCAAGACATCACCGAATTTGCGTGGGAAGCACAATGAAAATCCTGTTAATCACTGGGAAGTTAGCTGAACCCCTCGTCCGCCATGCTGCCCAAACCGCCCCGCCAACCTACACCTGCAAGGTTCTGGTCCTACCCGTAGCAGTTGCAGCCTTTCTTCACCCCAAATTTGTAGCCTCTCGTCTCCGAAACAGGGCGCTGGGTAAACATGATTTAATCCTCCTTCCCGGAATGACTTCAGGTGACACAACGCTTGTAAAAGACGCAACCGGCATACCAGCCTTCAAGGGTCCACGCCATGCAGTCGACCTTCCCTTCATCCTCCGCGCAATTGATAGAAACCTGTCCCTTCTCTCGACCACCGAACCAGCCGATCATATCCTTCAAGAACACCTCCAAGCTAGAGCTACAAGCGACCTCATTACCGCTGAAACCTCGCCGTTACCTCATCCACCGCCTCCCCGAACCCTTCGCATCGGTAGTGGCCGTCGCACCCTAATGAGTGGATCGACATACCCCATCCGGGTAATAGCTGAAATCACTGATGCCCCTATTAGATCTGACGAAGAACTGATTCACAAGGCACGTCGGTTCGCTGCCAGTGGGGCAACTGTTATTGATGTGGGAATGATTGCCAACGCACCTGATTCGAAGGCAGCCAGACACACTGTTCAAGTTGTGCGACAGGCTGTACAAGTCCCCATTAGCATTGACTCAAGTGACCCAAAGGAAATCGCAGCCGGTATCAAGGCAGGGGCCTCCCTAGTACTCAGCCTCGACCAAAGCAACATGGCGAAGATCCCAAAATCTCTCCGAAGCCGTGCAGCTTTTGTCTTGGTCCCCGCCACTCAAGCGGGTCAGCAGCTGCCAAGCAATACAGATGAACGCCTTCAACTAATGGAGGCGAATTTACGTACAGCCCACGAATTAGGGTACACTCACCTCATCGCTGACCTCCTCTGTGACTCCCTGATAACGCCCGGACTGACCCCGGCTATCCATGCGTATGCCAGGTTCACCGACCGTCATCCAACCATCCCACTTCTTATGGGTATTGGGAACGTCACAGAACTCCTGGATGCTGACTCTCCTGGAGTGAATGCTGTCCTCGCAGGTATTGCCAGCGAACTTGGCGTTACCTTTATGCTAACCGCCGAGGTGAGTGATAAAACACGTGGCTCTGTATGGGAGCTGCACCGTGCTGCTCAGATGATGTTTCTCACCCGCTCCCGCCAGTCCTCTCCCAAGGATTTAGGTCTCGACCTGTTACTTCTGAAAACAAAACGCTTCACCGAAATCCCCTATCAACCAGCTGACGATGAAGTCATCACTGAAGCTACACCAGGTGAGTCACCACCAGTTCTTCTCGACCCTTCTGGGTTTCTAACTTTCCATATCGACCGGCAACAACAACGACTTATTGCCCGTCATTATCCGACACCAAAAGCAAAAACCCCGGATATTATTCTCGCCGCTCGAACAGCGCGACAACTCCTCGCCGTCATCATTGAACACGGGCTCATTTCTCGCCTCGACCACGCTGGGTATGTTGGCTCCGAATTGGTGAAAGCTGAAATCGCTCTCAAGATTGGGCGCCCCTACACTCAAGGTCAACCACTTTTCACAAGTAGTTACCCATGTAAATGAATGAGCAATTCGGTGAACCGCCGCTCTGATCGAACAAAGACTTATATCCCTCTTCAAAAGGATACTACTGCGATTTGGACTTCAGAGGGATAATATGAGAAAACAGAAACTAATCATTGGTGTAATACTTCTGAGCATAGTTACGCTCTTGGCAATGCTCCCACGGACTCGTGCTCAAACGGGGTTTCCGGTTGGTCTGGAAGTAACTTACTATTACTCCTACCCCGATAGTCCTTCCTATCCTGGACATGACGTTGAGTATGAAATCCTGGGTTGGAACACATCAATTGGTGATAATATCCTTGAAGCAAGGTCAAGGACAGACTCGTCATCGTGGTATACTTTCTACTTCAACCCTGCCACTTGGCTACTCTACTCTAGTAGTGGCTATCCCATCTCCTACATGTTCCCACCCTTGTGGGTTCAACTGGGTGTTCTGGTTCCCGGTGGAACAACAGCGTTAAACTCTACGTCGGGCTATCCCATGGAGTTTCAGGTAACAGCGAATGTCCCAATATCTGTTCCTGCAGGGGGTTACACCTGCTGGCTTCTGGTATACAGCTATTCCTATGGTGGAACCACCCTTACACGGCTGCTTTACTACGACATGGGTACCGGCGCCATGATTTGCTATGATTACGAATACAATGACTACAGCGGTTACAATGACCAACATTACAGATATGAACTGTCCGAAAGTAACTTGCATCTCTTCAATCCTTGGGGGCAAGCACTTTCACTCACGGTGGCGGTGGGCTTAGCCGCATACGCGGTGATAACAACGGTTCTGATCTTCCGATATGTTAGGCGAGGCGCCTATCCTCAGACTGGTGAATAACAGCCCTTTCTCCTTAGCGCAGGAGAAGAGGGTCAGCGGATCTTCTACCAACCCTCACGTTGACCGCTAGGTCGCTTAGTCGTCCTCGTGATTTGGCTCAAACACCGGGACACAATTCACCGTCAGAGCTAGACCGTGTTCCTTAGGAACGCAACCTTCCCCGAAGCCCTCTCAGCTGGAGTGATTCCCACTCAACAAAAATCATGTAGAGTGGAAATGCCACAATGACATTGTGGTGCCAAAGTCCCACCGGGGAGCTTAACAGAACCAGGAGTAGCGAAAGGGAACTGTAAAGTATGCTGCGCTTGTAGTCTGGTCGCAAGATGGTGTGGACGAGAAAAAGAATTGCTAGGGAAAGTGAGATTGCCATCATGAAGGTGCTCAACCGGAGCAGCCCACCAGTCCACACTAAGAGGGGGTCCTGCCCAAGGACGTTAAACACGATGGCAGGTATGGAGCCAGTCCACGTATACCAACTATACTGGTGATTTGGGAACCATGGCTCATAGGCTCTCCCAAACTGCTGCACTAGGAGATCAGTAACCAAGGCGAGTGGACGTCCCTCAAACATCGCCCAAAGCTGAAACGCCCCCAAGATAGCAAGGGAGGGAAGTAACCCCAGGATTACTCCCTTGGAGCTCCTGATGTGGTAGGCCATCGCGAAGAGCAGAAGCAACGCGAGATACTGGTAGGTGAGTGCACCTAGCCCCAACCAGAAGACCGATTGCAAAGGATCCTTCCACTTCTCATAACCCATCACTACAAGAAAAATCGGGATACTCATGGGAGTAACCATGTCGATAACCACGAATAGTGGGTTAAGCCACACAAACAGGGCAACAAAGCGCTGATTCATCCGCATCAGCCTATCAAAGATAAGGAAATCAAAGAAAGCATGATAGATCATAAAGCTAGGTTGCAGATTGAGAAAGCCTACTCCATTAATCATCCACGGATAGACCATACAGGGGAGATGAAACAACAAACTCATGGGTCCATAGTTCAGGAAGTCCTGAGAGTAGCCATCGCTCGGGGTCGCTCCCAGTGCCGACAGCTCGTAGGTGCGCCCATAGGGATTAAGTCCCTGAAACATGTTCACAATGCCCAGCGTGATTAGCTCATTCATGTCATTTAGGTCTGGAAAGAGGGGGATTGTGAAAGCGGCAATCAAAATGCCAAGCAATGTTAGGATACGGACATAAGCCCCTAGACTGATTTCCCTCCACCAGCTCCGGTAAAGACGGAAGCTGTGTTGGAATTTCACGCGTATTGTTGGAAGTAGACCAGAACTCGCAGAAATAGCATGAATCACTCGAGGGGATGGGGTGGTACTCATGGAAATAGGCACCAGCCTCTTCGTGGCTCTTTCCTTTCCTTTATTCTTTTAGGTCAGAGCGCATAGAGGACACCACCCAAGGCACCCTGCGGATAGACACGAAGCTCAGGAGCGACATCCTTGAGGTCTTGCGGGCTTGG